>NZ_CP062182.1:0-304899 GCF_022700675.1 Acinetobacter sp. ASP199 | reverse complement strand
CCTTGCAAAGAAAAGAAGCTACATCATGCCATTGATCCTGAAAGCGCGGGGTACGCGGTGCACTAAAGCCAACTGGATCAAACGGCTGTAAAGGATGCACATGATAGAGCTGCTGGATATGCGCCGCGACTGGCAAGCCATTGATCTCGGTCATCACATCGACATCTGCATCCGGATGCTCGGATTGGGAAATTAAAGCGATATGCTGAATCAGTTCCTGCAGTGAAGTCGACGGATCACGCACCTCGCCATCATTCACATCAAAGCCGTTATAGAACAGCCACAGATTTTCCTGTGCCAACAGTAAGGCATCCAAAAATGCGCCCTGATCATCATCCAGACGAGAACGGTCACCCAGCTGCGGCTTGAGAATGCTCATCAGGTCAAATGGCAGCTGCTGATTGCGGCTCGGGAATTTGCCAGTATCCAGATTCAGCATTACCACCAGCTTGTAAGGTAACGGACGAATCTGGCCGATTTGACTAAAGGTAATCTGCCCGGTCGGTTCAGCCTGATCCAGCTGCATATCCAGACTATTCTGAATTTCTTCCAGTACATAAGGCAATGGCAAGCTTAATGCCACCAGTTCCTGAATCGCATTTGGATCATCCTGATCATGATAATCGGCCAGCGTCAGCATACGCATCTGCTTTTCAATGATCTCTGCCACAGTTTTTAGCGATTCGACGCCTTGACTGCGGAATTCATTGACATCCCGATACAGATGTTCCAGCCAGGTTTTTACCGGTGTACGTTGTCCCTGCTCATGCGCATTCAGCCAGCCGCGGCGTTCATTAAAATCCTGATAGATCTGAATCAGCTTAGCAATCAGCGGAAAATCACTGCTGAGCACTTTGGCATAACTGAGGGTATCTTCAAACAGCTGATGTTCTGGCACTGCTATGCCCAGCGCCAAGCGATCCAGAGCAAAGCGGAAGCTAAAGCGATAATCTTCATCACCGTCATACAGCTGCTGCTGTAAATGCTGTTGATCCAATCCACGCTTGAAGCCCGCATCACTGAGCAGCTGGATGATGCGTTCCACTTGTGCATAGTCCAATCCATAATACTGCTGTGTCGCACTTAAACTCAGCCAGTCGGCAAAATCTTCAATACTAAAACGGCGATGCATCAACTGAATGCGGCCCAGTACGGCACGCCAGGCATTGCTGACATCCAGACGCGATACCCCGGATATCTGGATCGGCAGATAGATATTATTTTTGCGCAGACGGGACGGGTTGCCTTCCCGTTCACGTGGTGGTGGTGCAAAGACACTACGAATCGCCGGTTCCAGTTCTTTCAGGTTTGGACTCAATACCAGGATGTCACTTGGCTGACGCGGTACTTCTTCCGTGCCCTGAGCCAGCCAGTGAATGATCTGTTCGCGCAGCACTTCCAGCTGGCGTAAAGAGGAATGGCAGACATGAATCTGTACCGAGCTATCATCCGGCTTTAAGGGATAAGTATGCCGCTCCGGTTCTACCAGATACAGAATATCTGACTGGATTTTTGCCAGCAGATGGTCCTGATCATCATCAACAAAGGCATCCGCCCAATGCCCTTCCTCTCCCGAAGACAGTTTGGATAATAGCGAGAAGTGATCCCGTGCCTGCTTGCCAAATCTGGTCAGTAAAGGATGACGTGATTCACGATCTTCAGCATTAAAGTTCAGCTGGAACTTTTTCCAGAATGCAGCAATCTCCTCATCACTCGGCTTGTTTCCACGCGACTGTTCGTATTTCTGAATGAAGCGTTCCTGTACACCCAGGTCATAGCGTGCCTTCCAGCTCGGGTCAACACTGTCCGCCCAGTATTCCTGCGACGGGTTAAAATGGAAAATATAAATCTCGATGTACTGACCCAGACGGCGCAGAAAATCTAGCTGTGCTGGTGGCAGTTCCAGCAGACTAAATACCACCACCTGGGAGGGTAGCTGTTTTAAGGCCTGCGTTCGGGTTTCCGGATTTTCGATGCGTTCCCAATACAGCTTTTCAATGTCCAGAATTTTGGCATAGTCATCCTGAAATACGTTCTGCCACAGCCAGCGCTGCCAGGCTTCCAGTTCCCGGGCCTGAATTTTGACGAAATCCGCTACCGGAATTTCCTGACCATTTTCATCTTTGGGGATATATAGCATCTGCTCTATTTCTAAAGGCAGATTTTGTCCCCAGTTGTTCAGCCAGTTGGTCGGGCAACTACATTGTTGCGGCGGACAATTGCGTGCGCAATAGCCGCGATAATCCATATAGTGGCTAAACAGGCGCGATACCTGTTCACAGACCCAGTACAGCATGCTTTGTTTTTTGAGCAGACGCTCATTCGGCTGTTCCAGACGGTCAGCGCTGTCATAAATCCGCTTTACGATCGAATACAGCGGATGCTGGGATTTGAGTGGAATTTCATCCGCCAGAATGGTCTTGCGCAGCGCCTGAAAGGCTCGCCATTTAATAATGATACGTGGAATATTGGCTTCACGGACCTGCTCCAGCTCTTTCTGGCTGTTTAGCACCCATTGATAGGAAGTCCACTGGAAAGCACGAATTCGGTGGTGAAATTGTGTATTGGCACTGATGCCTTTTTTCTCGGCAATTTTCTGGGTGAGCCAGGCTTCAACGGCAGGCGAAGGCACAATGAAATGCTGCGGCTCAAGCACCTGAAAAGCAGTTCTTTTCTGCTGAGTCGTAACCAGCAGCATGCTATCCAAAAGCACATCAATTTTCTGACTTTGAATAACATGAATAGCCATGAATTCCCCAAATTAAAAGAAAGCAGCACTACAAAACAATAAAGATTATTTACTATACACCCTGTTCTGTCTATGTCACTTTTAATCTACACTTAAGTAGAAAAATTTCTTTTAAAAAAGCATCTTAAGGATACTTTTTTAGAAAAACAACAACAGGAATCTTTAGGTAATCGCCCATGAAATTAGACAAATTTCCCGATCAAATTGATCCAAGTTTAAATCTAGAACAGATCCGTGAAGAATGCCTGGAGCTGATTAAGAAGCGTGCCTATATGTCTGCAGGTGCGGCCGTGATTCCGGTACCGTTTCTTGATGTCTTGATTGACGTCGGCATCCTGTCACAGCTGATTCCTGAAATCAATGCCCGATTCGGCCTGGCACCAGAGCAGGTCAGCGTATTTGATCCAAAAACCAAACAGGTTCAATGGGATGAATTACGTAAACGCGGCGTACAATTTTCTGGTTTTGTAGTGGCACGTACGGCAGTAAAAAAATCTATCAATAATGTTGCCGCAAAATATATTACCAAGCAAGTGACCAAATTTATCCCGCTCGGTGGTCAGTTAATTGCGGCAAGTTTAGGCTACTTCGTAATGAAAAAAGTTGCCGAGGCACATGTGGAAGACTCTTATAAACTGGCTAAAAATATCCAGCAAAAACAGCAAGCTAAAACTGTATAATTTTGATTTAGAATCATCTTATTTAAAACGTAGCTTGGTCGTATTAACTTACGCCAAGCTGTTTCAGTATAGTCTTCAAGATTTGTAAACGTGCGCTATCCTTGTCATCGGTAGCAATCACATGCCACGGTGTCTGATCGGTACTGGTATGCTCAAACATATCGGCCGCTGCCTGCAAATAATCCTCCCAGCGTTCACGGTTACGCCAGTCTTCATCCGTGATCTTAAAACGTTTATGTGGCGTCTGTTCACGTGCCTTAAAACGTTCAGCCTGTTCGTCTTTGGAAATCGCCAGCCAGAATTTTATAATCACGGTTTGTGCCTCAATCAGGTCATTTTCAAACCGGTTAATTTCTGCATAAGCTGCCTGCCATTGTGCAGGGCTAATCAGTTCTTCAATCCGCTCTACCAGCACCCGTCCATACCAGGACCGGTCGAAAATCGTGATCTTGTCTTCAGGCTGTAACCTGGTCCAGAAACGCCACAGATAAGGACGACGCAATTCATATTTTTCCGGTGCACCAATGGTGTGAATTTCATATTCGCGTGGATCAAGCTTTTTCACCAGCCGCTTGATGGCCCCGCCCTTACCGGCTGCATCCATCCCCTCGAATACGATCACCACATTACGGTGATCCATGCGCATTGCGCTGGCCACCTTACGGGTCAGTTTTTTGAGTTCGCCCTTATAGGTATTCTGATCCACCGGCTCCCGCGAAGGCTGTAGCAAAGCCTCAGGAATAGACGCCGGGGACCATGTTTTACTCACTTTAGTAGGATGATCCGGACAGTGTTTCAAGGCCGCAAGAATAGTCTGGGCAAACTGCTGGTCACGCAGGGTTTCATCTTCACCATCAATGATGATCCAGTCATTGCTAAAGCGCTGACGCAAACGCTGAATCGCGTCATATTGCTTACGACTGCGCCAATCCAGACCGTGTAAACGATGCCAATGCATCTCACTTGGATCAATATCATCTAAACGCTTTTGCAGAGACTTCCAGGGCAGATCAAACCAGATCTTGATCACATCAACATGGTTATTTTTCAGATCCTGCTCAAAGGCACGCATCTGTTCGACATAATGATCAAACATGCTTTCATCCATAGGATTGGCCACATGCATGGCTGTGCTCAGCAAATCTGCATACCAATTACCAAACAGCACCATGATCTGCCCTTCAGCCGGAATAAAGCGTGCATAAGGCTGCCAGAAAGCCTGCCTTTCATTTAAAGGCCGAGGCTGATCTGCTTTCACCCGTAAATAACGCGGGTCAACCCATTCCCGTAATTGCTTAACAGCTTCTCCTTTGCCGGCCAGTTCTATTCCATTGACCAACACAACTAAACTTTTAGCATTCTTCTGTCCGCGTGTATCTTTCAGGGCATATTGCGCATCGATAAGCTGTACCGAGAGTTCATCTTCTGCAATCAGCTGAAATTGTTGCTGTTCTGTAGTCATAACCTGTTCTGTTTTTCTTGCTCTGAATGCAGTATAGACAGGCTTTTTACCCAATGAATAGCGATCGCTACGATTTTTAAACGATCTTTGTTGTGGATATTTTCAACACATTGACTGCAAATCCAGCGCAACTGGTCAATTTGTCATAGCGCGCCATCCTAACTCGTTCTAAGATTCCCGCATCCATAACCATATTTGAACTTCCCATGTCCAAACTTGCGGTTTTAGACGATCTTCTGGAACGTTATTATCAACTGAATTATCACAAGCAACCCGAACTGCAACAACGTTTGCAGGATGTACAGCTCTGGCAAAAAGAGCGTATGCAACGCACTCATGCCAAGCAGTTTGCAGAAAAGCAAAATGTGCTGATGTCAGAATATTTCCTGAACCGTCTCTATGGTGGACCAGACTTTGATGCGCTAGCAGAACAGATTGCCCGCTTGACGCGATATGCACATAAGGCAGAAAAGCTGATTCCGGATAATGCAATCAAGACTGGTACCCACGCAGTAGAACTGGCTATTCTTGCGGTACAGCTTGATGAGCAGGTGGCACAGCAGTTATTAGAAGATTATCATCCAGCCGAAGCACTGACTGATGAAATTATGCGTCTGACCTATTTAAAGCTGGATCAGGGCCAGGAGCGACTTAAACAGTTAGCCATGCTGGATCAGCTCGGTACGCATCTGGATAAATATATGCGGTCGTTCATTGTGCAGGCAGCATTTAAAATGTGTAAGGGCGCAGCAGAAAAATACCGTTTTGAAGTCATGTATGAGTTTATGCAGGATGGTTTCCTGGCGATGAAACCGCTGAAGTCCGCGGAAAAGTTTGTCCGTGAATTTACGGCCACTGAACGTAATATCATTGATCGCGTGCATGCTGGTGATCCACAGCCGTTCCGTTAATTCCTAACAGCTTAAAGAAGCTAAAAATACTCCCCTCAAGATAAGGCCAGCATCTGCTGACCTTATTCTTTCAATCTAGTCAGCCAGCCATTTTTTAAAATCGTAGTCGTCTCGTCGATACGAAAAAAGAAAAAAGAAAAAAATCAGGTCTCAATAAAATAGAAAAAATAATGGTTCCGGATTCGTCATCGGAGCAATCCATTGCTTATCGCCCCCAATAAAATTATAAAAATCACGCAAAACCTACATAAATTAATCTGTCTATGATCAACGTACTTGATTTGCTTACGTGTTATCTAAGTCTCCGTATATCTTGATTCTTTATAGATGTACTCATATCAACGAATATTAGGGAAAATGGAATGGGGTACAAACAATTATCTATTCGCGGCACTGTACAAATAAACCTGAAACCATCAATAAACAGTTATAAAATTGATGCCCAAGACACACAGATTACAAGCCATAAATCTTTGGATGTTTATGGTCAGGCAATGCTTATTCAGGATCTGAAATGTAAGTTAAAGATAGGCTATTTCCATATTGTGATTAGCACAGATAAACAACGGATTATCTCTGTTGAACGTGGGGATTATGCACTTGGCGATGGTCTTTATTATGAGCTGGATCAACTGTCTATTCGCTACGGTAAAAACCAGTTCATCCATAAGCTGGGCGACGCTTAAAAATTCTGGATACAAAATGAAAAACCCCGGCATCCTGCCGGGGTTTTCCGTATTGGTTCGCTTGGTATAACTCCTGTCCTACCTTACTTTCCTTGTATTTATCTATTTTTATTCTTAGATGGAACATCCTGTTCCTGATGAACTTATCATATGAAATTTCTACTGCTATAAAATAGTCGCTAAAAACCCGAATCTATGTAAGCTAAAACGTACAGGAAGTTAAATAAGTTTTGACTCGCCATTTAATGAAGCGATGGCGCACAGCATCAGCAGAAAGATATAAAAAGTCAGAAGGTATAGCTTGGCTTTTTGTCATCAATAAAGAGTAATTTTTCGGCTGAGATTTCAGCTAAAGACGCATTTTTCTGTATATTATTCATAACAATTGCATGCTGATTGCTGTATAACATCTTAGAATCTGTCATTATGCAGTCCATATACGCATGCAAGATTAACCCCATTGATATGTTAGGAGTGACTCCAATGTCGAATGAAAATACTACGCCTACCCCTACAGCTGAGTCGGCACAACAAACAGACAAAGTGAGCCCATTCTTAACTGCACCACTCCCACAAGGTGCGCCACAAGGTCAGCAACAGTCGCTAGAACAACGCCTGACTGATACACCTGTAACAGGTAGCGTACCGAAATATAATCTGCCACGTGGTGCGAATACCGGTAATGTCGGTCCAACCACTCACTTCGGCTATCAGACTGTCAGCAGTGAAGAAAAAGCGCAAAAAGTGGCAGAAGTATTCCATTCCGTAGCGAGTAAATACGACATCATGAATGACTTGATGTCTTTTGGTATTCACCGTCTATGGAAACGCTTTGCCATTAACATGTCAGGTGTACGTCGTGGTCAGCATGTACTGGATATCGCCGGTGGTACGGGTGACCTGGCAAAAGTATTTAGCCGTGAAGTCGGCCCAACCGGTCATGTGGTGTTATCTGATATCAACGAATCCATGCTGAATGTAGGTCGTGACCGTCTGATCGATGCTGGCTGTACCAATGTCGATTTTGTACTTGCCAATGCTGAAACTTTAGAGCCATTTGCAGATAACAGTTTCGATCTGTTGACCATTTCATTTGGTCTACGTAACGTCACCGATAAAGATGCCGCACTTGCTGCCATGTACCGTGTGCTTAAGCCAGGTGGCCGTCTGCTTGTTTTAGAATTTTCTAAACCAGTCTTTGAGCCATTCTCGAAACTGTATGACCTGTATTCGTTCACGGCATTGCCGATCATGGGTAAAATCATTGCCAATGATTCTGAAAGCTATAAATATCTGGCAGAATCAATTCGTATGCACCCAGACCAGCGTACCCTGAAAGGCATGATGGAAAATGCCGGCTTCCAGAACTGTGACTACCATAACCTGACGGGTGGTATTGTTGCCGTTCACCGTGGTTTTAAACTTTAAGGTTCCCATTCATGTGGTCAATTCTGGCACTTGGTGCCGTTGAACGTGTGATTCACCATTTCATTGATCTGGATGCGATTACCCGCATCCAGTTAAATGCATTGGCCGGCAAAATGCTACGTGTGGTGATTACCTCACCGCAGCTTTCTGTAGATGTATTCTTTGATGATGGCAAGGTTCGCCTAGAGCCGACAGCCACTGGGCATACTGAAACTGCTTCGATTTTTGAACAGCGTCCTTATGAAAGCAGTACTACGCAGATTTCCGAAGCCACTGCAACTTTGCAAGTCGATAATGTTATTGAACTGCTAAAACTGCTGGTTTCAGATGAAATAGGAAATATTCCGCTGCAAGGTGACTATAAGTTATTGCAGGAAATCCAGCGTATCATGCAGCAGGCTGAACCTGATCTGGCGGCCCATCTAAGCCCGTGGATCGGACCCACCCTTGCGCATGAAATTGGCAAACTGCAACTGGCACCCAAACATCTCAAGCGCAGTCTGCAAAGCGGCTTATTCTTTATGGAAGACACGCTCAAAGAAGACAGTGGTCTATTTGCTGCGCGTTGGCAAATGGATGATTTACAGCAAGATACGCGTATACTCAACCAAAATATTGATCGTGTAGAAGCCAAGATTCGTCAACTTCAGACACAGATTGAAAATCAACAAGATTCAACTCAGAACTAGGTACACCACTTTATGATTCCGCATGTTTCACGTTTACTCGAACTCTGGCGCATTGCCGCGCATTATCGACTCGATACGTTGTTTCCTGCGGAAGAACTCCCTGAAAAAGGCCGTCATGTCCTGTCCCTGATTCGTATGCATCCGGCTGCGTGGTCCAGCAGAGAGCGTAAAAACCCGCTCAAGCTCAAAGAAGCTTTAGAGGAAATGGGGCCACTGGCGATCAAGCTGGGGCAATTGCTTTCGACCCGTCGTGACCTGATTCCACCTGAAGTGCTGCAACAGCTGGTATTGCTGCAAGATCGTGTTAAGCCATTTGATAACGACATGGCCAAGATGCGCATTCAGGAATCTCTCAAAGCCGATGTAAATACCCTGTTCGCCCGTTTTGATGCTCAACCACTGGCTGCTGCTTCAATTGCACAGGTACATACCGCTGCCCTGCATGATGGTCGTGAAGTTGTAGTCAAAGTAACCCGTCCGAATATCCGTAATCAGATTTTGCAGGATTTTGAGATTCTCACCTGGTTAGGTGATTTTCTGGAAAAGCGTCTGGAAGCAGCACGTGCGCTACATTTGTCGGAAATCATTCAGGATTATCGTCAGATCATTCTGAATGAGCTGGACCTGACGCTGGAAGCGGATAATACCCGCCGGATGCGTCATTACTTCACCGGCTCTAGCATGATGTATGTGCCTGAAGTCTATATGGACAGTAAGGATGTACTGGTCGCAGAACGGATTACCGGTGTACCGATTTCAGATATTGCTACCTTTGATGAGCTGGGCATGGACCGTGCTGATCTGGCACGTAAAGGTCTGACCATTTTCTTTACCCAAGTATTCCGTGACAACTTCTTCCATGCCGACATGCATCCGGGCAATGTCTTTGTAGAGACCATCAATCCGGCCAATCCGCGCTTTATTGCGCTGGACTGCGCGATTATGGGTGAGCTGTCCAAGCATGACCAGATGACTGTAGCACGTATGCTATTGGCAGTCATGAACAGCGACTTTATGCAGTTGATTCAGATTGTACATCAGGCAGGCTGGATTCCACCAAGTACCGATCAGAATGCCCTGGCCCGCGAAATGCGCCGTACCGTAGGTCCAATGGTCTCTAAACCGATGCATGAGCTGGACTTTGCCGGTATTTTGATTCAGGTCATGGATATTGCCCGTCGTTTCCATCTGGAAATTCCACCGCAACTGATGCTGTTACTGAAAACCTTGGTGCATGTCGAAGGCCTAGGAACAGATCTTTATCCGGAACTGGATATCTGGAGTCTGGCTAAACCGATTCTGACGGACTGGATCAAGGCTCAGGTAAATCCACAAAAGAACCTCAAAGAACTGGGACAGAAAATCCCGGATCTGCTGTTAGGGGCGCAGGATTTACCCACCCTGATGATTGACAGCCTGAATGGTCTGAAAAACCAGTCAGCCTGGCACGCCAAACAGCTTAATGAACTGCAAAGCATGCGTCTGCAAATGGAACATCAACAGAAGCGTAGTTGGATGTTCGGCAGTTTAATGGCGATTTTACTGTCTATTGCCATTATTTCACCTTGGTTTGTTTCTATCCTGTTGATTACATTGGCAAGTATTTTAGCTGCATGGCGGATAATTAAATAATTAAATGTATTAGAATTAGTCCATTTTAAAATAGGCTTATTTTTGCTATGTTGGCCTATTTTTTGCTTCATTAATATATAAATTAGACCTCTTGCGAAAGTAAAAAATACCTCAATATAGATTTCATGAGATATGAGAAATTAAACCGTTTTTCAGATTCTGAATTTAAGCGCTTGGTTGGTGTACCTCGACCAGTTTTTACTGAAATGGTCGATGTTTTAAAAAAAGCAGAATCTCTTAAAAAGAAATCAGGTCGTCCTCATACTTTAGCTATAGAGGATCAATTGTTATTAACGCTCAATTACTTACGCAACTACAACACTCAACTAGAATTGGCGGCATACTACCATATCGCTGAAAGTAATGTGAATCGAACCATTAAAAAGGTTGAAGATGCTTTGATGAAATCGAGATGTTTTACTCTGCCAAAACGAAGTATTACCACAGCAGACGAACACTTTAACTGGGTCATTATTGATGCGACAGAATGTTCAATAGAACGCCCGAAAAAAAAACCAGAGTAAGTACTACAGTGGTAAAAAGAAGAAACATACACTAAAAACCCAAGTGATCTATCATCCGCAGAGCAAACAAATCATAGGGATCGATGTATCAAATGGCAGTCAGCATGATATTAAACTGGCAAGAAAAACGGTTAAGAAGTTTAAACATTGTGAATATGTTCTGACAGATTTAGGGTACTATGGATTAGAACAAGAGGGATTTAAGTTATTGATGCCAATCAAAAAAAAGAAGAATTTACCTTTATTTGATGTTGAGAAAAAGTACAATAAAATGCTTGGAAAAATACGAGTTGTGATCGAACACATCAATAGTCAATTGAAAACATTTAGAATATTAAGTGAACGCTATCGAAATAGACGGAAAAGATTCGGTTTACGCATTAACTTAATCGCTGCACTGATAAACCGAATTAACTTGCAATAACGACTTTCGCAAGAGGTCTATTATTTAATAGTTATTTTGTAAAAGAATATTTAATAGCTGTAGATTTAATTAATTATTTTACTTATTTTTTAAGCTATTATTTGATATAAGATAACGCACAACTCATAAACAAAGGTTTGGAAATTAGGGATTATTATGAATAATCGTATATTTAAATTAACAACATTAGCAATAGCAACTTCATTATTGGCAGCCTGTGGTGGAGGCGGCGGTGGTTCATCGAAGCCCGGTTTTAACTCCAAAGAAATTTCTGGTGTCGCTGTAGACTTTTATTTGGCGGGAGCAGATGTAGATTTCACTAATTCTAACTGTGAAGCGGCTTACCCAGATTTAAAAACAGATGAAAATGGTAAATTTACTTTTAATACTACACCAAATTGCCAGGAAACCGGTTTCATTATTACAGGTGGGATTGATACTGTTACCAAACTTCCATTTGCTGGTCAATTAAAAGTTAAAGAAATTAATTATCAAGCAGCATCAACTACTGAAATTGTTGCAAGTCCTCTAACTACTTTGCAAGCAGAACTTCCAGCAGCAGATTTTGAACAAGTTCTTACCAACTTAGGCTTTAGCCTGAATGAAGACGTAACCACATTTGATCCGGTTACTGATGGTTCTAATGAACAATTAGCAGCAGTATTTGTGTTACAACAAATTTTAACTCAACTTGAAGATTCTGGTTTAACCATTAATGAGGCAGTTCAAGCAGTGCAAGCAGCTGCAGAGGATACGCAGCTTCTTACTAACTCAGGCGTAGATTCTAATGCGGTCGCAGCCGTGTTCACCGCTGCTATAGCAGCTACAACCGACACCAATGTTCAACAAGCTTTAACTGCAAGTCAAACCAAGGTAGAAGCTGTTACTACCATTATCAATACTGCCCTCACTTCAACTGGCAGCACTGGTGATTTAGAAGATTATTTAACTGACAACTCTACCGTTATTGGTGAAATTCAGGATAACATTGCATCAGCTAGCTATAGTGGCTTGAACTTTGCTAATTACGATATTCAACAGATTATTGATTCTAAACCCGAGTCTCGTCTTTCAATCAATAAGAATTCTATCGACTCTCTAGCTAAAGTGAAATTTACTTTAAATAATTCAGTAATAGCTACAGATTCGATGAAATTAGGTTTCAAGGCAAATGCTGCAATTGGTCAAAATGGTCAGCTTGAAACTTTAACGGCTTACATTAGCGATGTAAAAGTTTCTTTTAATAATAGTACTACTATTAGTAATATTACTATTCCAGCAGGCGCGATCATTGAAATTGAAACAACTTTAGCGGACTCACCTAAGGGTACATTTGAAGTTGCACAGAATACTGAATTTACAGGTGATTCAATTTCTTTAGCAGATCTAGTGACTGTATTTCCAATATTAAGTAAACCTTATAATGACTATAAGGATTTGATTGCTGCAAGTAGCTCAATTAATGCTGATGTAACAGTATTTGTAGCTCCTACCCTGTATCCAGTATCTGCAGCTTTAGGATTAAATCTGGCCCCATTTGGCATTGAAAACAAATCTGAAACTGTCTTTAGTGGTATTAGCACTACAGGTTATTTCGTAACTCAATAATCAGAAATTAAAAAAGCCAGTGATTAATCACTGGCTTTTCTCTCACTTCTTATTCGGTAAATAAAGTTGAAAAATCAATCATTACTTTTTATTTTTGCAGCATTTACTATTTCTTATACTTATGCTGCACCCGATGATTTATTTTTACAAGCTACTCCTGCTAAAAATAAACTGACGACGAATGCCAGCTTAGATATAGTCAATGACACTGTGGACTTTTTGGACTTAAGAGAAAGTGAAGGTGTAAAAGGTGATTCAGGAGACTATCTTGGGGGACATATCAGTGCACAGTATCAACTTCATTCTGAGTGGGCTATAAATGCTGATTACTGGCGTCGAGAAATTGAGTTCGGAAAAGATACCAACAAGTTAAATTCCGGCGCCTTGGGCCTTACTTACTTTCCAGCAAGTCTATCTACAGATCGCTCTAATCTTGCTTTTAAATTGTCTTTTTGGGGCAACCAGGCGGATGAAGTCGCAAAAACCTCTCCAACTAATATAAATGGTCGTACAATTAATGAGGTAATGGTTTCTAATCCTCGTGATACCCAACTTCAGCTTGATACTATTTATACACATAAAATTGACTTCATGAACCAAGTGAATATATTTGGTTCTTTAGGTTATAGTAAAGTTAAAGTTGATGAACTGGATTTAATAGTTCACTTGACCGGGAATAACCGGGACTGTAAAGCCAATATTAATATTGACTCGAATAACAATTTAAGCGCAACACCAATAGGTCGATGTCTTATCGATGGTCTCATTGTGCGGGATATTGATATCGGGAACTATGCTGACCAATTTGATCTCGATGTTAAAAAAGACCTCAATTACGACAGTTACTATACTTCTCTAGGTGGCTCATGGAACTGGCGTTATCGCCAATTTGAAAGCCAGCTCGCTTATCAATACCAACGTTTATGGCGCAAGGATATTGATGACCGAATCAGCAAGTTTGGAAACTCACCGATCAAGGACAACCATACTTTTGGTGCCAAATTCAGTTATGACTTTACACCTAAGTTGACCGGTTATTTACAGGGTCAAATTTTTCAAAATAATTTAATTGGTTATGTACCTTTCCTCTATAACGGTGTCACTGCATCTCGTTTAGATAAGCGCTATGGACTAGCATCCATCGGTATTCAATACCACGGTTTCTAGTTCAACCAAGCCTGATTCGTTCAGGCTTTTTTTTATTTGCTAAATAGCATATGACTCTAAAGTCACCTTCGGGCACATCTTGCCATTGGGTCTTGTAAGCAGAGGCTTAAAATAAGCCTCACTGATCGAATATGGGTTGAACCTCTATGCAGATTTTACAAAAACATGCGCCTGCCCTGAAAATCCGGGCGGGGCATCAGGCACGTGAGCTGATTCTGAAAGACGGTTTACAACCCGAACAGGTCGATATTGTGCCAGGCGCTGCAGGCGGCCCCAAAGGCATCGGGATCCAGGGACTGGATCAGGCAATTTTTGGCGAGTTTTTCCCCCGTGCCCCTCAGCGTAGAACGCTAGTCGGTTCATCCATTGGCAGCTGGCGTTTTGCCAGTGTCGCGGCCTGGGGAGCCAAAGCAGGCACTGAACGTCTTGCCGACTTGTATACCCATTTATACTTTCACAAGAAGATGACCCGTCAGGACGTCAGCGAAGTTTGCCGTGGCATGCTGCTAGATCTGGTCAAGGGCAAGGAAACCGATCTGGTCAATCATCCCGACTACCATCTGACGGTCTTGTCGATCAAGGCCCAGCACATTTTCCAAAGTGATAAAGCTTTACCATTACTGGCTTCTGTAGCGGGAATTGTCGGAACTACAGCAGTAGCGCGCAAACATAGCCGGCATTTCATGCAACGGGTCATCAGCCAGCCGAATATCGGTGAACAGTTTAAAATTGCCGATGATGGCTTTACTACGCATTACCATGCCCTGACCGAACAGAGTGTGTTGTCCTGGTTGATGGCTTCTGCCTCCATTCCGGGTGTAATGGCAGCGGTGAATAACATCCCGGATGCACCGCAGGGCTATTACCGTGATGGTGGCCTGATAGACTATCACATAGACCTGCCCTTCCAGAGCAAAGGGATTGTGCTCTATCCGCATTTTACCGACAGCATCACACCCGGCTGGTTCGATAAACTGTTTAAACGCACGGCAAGCCCAGAAAATCAGGCACGAACTTTGCTAATTTCACCCTCTCAGGAATATCTGCAAAGTTTGCCTTTGGGTCGTTTACCGGATCGTAAGGACTTCACTTTGAAAGGTTTGGATCAAGCCCAGCGGATTCAGCTCTGGAAGCAATGTATTGCTGAAAGTCAGCGCCTGGGAGATGAATTTCTGGAACTCGTTGAGAAGCAGAATTTTGCCGATGTGATGCAAAGCTTGTAATGGGCGCAGACTGTCCGAATTGTTTGTATAATTGCCTTAATTTTTTGAACTGTTGAGATTTATGCAGAAATTTTTAGTGATCCTGCAATATGCATGTATAGCCTTTGGACTTTATCTGATTTATAGCGTTAGCATGTCGCTGTATACCCAGCAATTTGAGCTGATGGAATTGGTGGCTGATATTGGCACCATCCTGATCTGTATCGATCTGGGCGTGTTTTTATTTACCAGTCGAGGTAAGCAAGGCATCACCATGGAAGAGTATGCAAAGCAGCTGGAACAGCCACCATCGAAACTGGTTTATGTGACACGAAAACTGGGGCATCTGGGTATTTTGCTGATCATCACTAGCTGGATTGTTCCGATGATTAATTCATAAAAATCAGACATAAAAAAACCTCCCATTTGGGAGGTTTTTTTATTAGTAATTAACGATTATTTAGAACCTTTAATTCCTGCTTGCAATAACAATGCACCCAAACCACCAATTTTTTGCTCTTGTGGCTTAGCTGCTTGCGGTTTCTTACCATGCGGGCGATCACCTTGCGGACGTGCTTGCTGTGGACGTTTGCCTTGAGGCTTACGTTCACCACGTGGCTCATTGTTTTCGCGACGTGGCTGACGTGGTGCTTTCGCAGGTGCTGCAGAACCTTCAGGACGCATCGATAAGTTCACACGGTTACGTTCAGCATCGACATTCAAAACACGCACTTGCACGATTTGACCCGGTTTCACCACTTTATGCGGATCAGCGACAAATTCATTGGCAAGTTCAGAAATATGTACCAAACCGTCTTGATGTACACCAACATCGACAAAAGCACCAAAGTTAGTCACGTTGGTAACTACACCTTCCAGTTGCATGCCTTCAGTCAATTGCGCAACTTCTGTAATATCATCACGGAACTTCGCAGTACGGAATTCTGGACGCGGATCACGGCCCGGTTTTTCCAGTTCTGCCAATACGTCTTGAATCGTCGGCAGACCGAATTGCTCATTAGCAAACTCTTCAGGATTTACCTGGCGAATGATTTCAGTATTGCCAATAATGTCTTTTACCGTTGTTGCTTTCGCTTCAACAATTTTAGACACAAGCGCATATGATTCAGGGTGTACTGCAGAAGCGTCCAGTGGCTCAGAGCCATCTAGAATACGCAAGAAGCCCGCAGCCTGCTCAAAAGTACGCTCGCCTAAACGTGGCACTTTCTTCAAAGACTGACGGTTATCAAAACGGCCATTTTCCTTACGGAAATCTACGATCTGCTGTGCAATCGATTTATTCAGACCGGCGATATAACCCAAGATCGCAGCAGATGCAGTATTGACATCAACACCCACCGAGTTCACGCAGTCTTCTACCACTGCTTCAAGGGTTTTCGCCAGACCAGTCTGGTTCACGTCATGTTGATACTGACCTACACCAATCGATTTAGGATCGATTTTTACCAGTTCAGCCAATGGATCTTGTAAACGGCGTGCAATCGATACTGCACCACGAATCGACACGTCCAGCTCTGGAAGTTCTTGAGAGGCTAATTCAGAAGCAGAATAAACCGAAGCACCGGCTTCAGACACAGAAACGCGAGTGAGTTTCAGATCGCTGTTCGCTGCCATCATTTCAGCCACAAGCGCCTCTGTTTCACGACTTGCAGTACCATTACCAATCGCAATCAGGTCGACATTGAACTCGCGGCATAAACGTGCCAGCTCGGCCAGTGAACCTTCTTTATCATCTTTTGGTGCAAACGGATAAATCGTGCTATGCGCCAGTACATCACCAGACTCATTCACCACAGCCAGTTTCACACCAGTACGGATACCAGGGTCTACACCCAGTGTCGTACGCGCCCCTGCAGGTGCAGAAAGCAGCAAATGACGCAGGTTTTCAGCAAAGACCTGCATCGCTTCTGTTTCAGCAGCCAGACGTTTTTCTGTCAGCAATGAATGTTCAATCGTTGGACGAACTTTACCCAGCCAGAACAGCTTTGCAGTTTGCTTCAGGAAATCCTGACGTGCCTGTGGCTGAATAGTTTCTAAATTATATTCAGTCTCGATACGCGCCAGTGGTGCATCATCTTCACCATCGACTTTTAAACCCAATACGTTTTCTTGACGGCCACGTAACATCGCCAACAGACGATGCGAAGGCACTTTGTTCAGGTTTTCAGAGAAATCGAAGTAATCACGGAACTTTTTGCCAACTTCTTTTTTCTCATCAGAGGCAACTAAACTTTTTAAAATGGCAGTTTTTGCAAATGTCGCCTTCAGCTCAGTCGTCAGCGCAATATTCTGTGCCCAGTCATCAATCAGAATGTGCTGGATCGCATCGAGCTGGCTTTCTTGATCTGGATAATCTTCATGATTAAAGCCCGCTAAAGCTTCTGCTGGATCAACGGCTTCATTAAAGATTTTTTCGGCAATCGGGCCTAAACCAGCCTCTTTAGCCTTGAATGATTTACTGGTACGTTTTGGACGGTACGGCGCGTAAATTTCTTCTAATGCATTTTTGGTTTCAGCGGCATTCACACGCACCAATAAATCATCAGATAATTTATCTTGTTCTTTGAGTGATTCAATCACCTTTTCACGGCGCTCATACAAATCACGCAAGTATGATAAACGCGTATCGAGCTGGCGTAGTTGCGTATCGTCTAAGCCCTGCGTTACTTCTTTACGGTAACGTGCAATAAATGGAACACTGGCACCTTCATCAATAAGTTTGATGGCAGCTTCTACTTGAGTTGGACGTACGGCAAGTTCTTTTGCCAACTGCTGAACTAAGTCAGTCATCGTGTTTGATCCCACAAGGATAAGTACTAAATGGCATGATTATAAAGACCAGACCTATAAAATCCACAATTGTTTTTATTAATTTATCTTCAGGAATTATGACAGTGTTCTTCAATATTTGAAGAATGGCGTTTAGATCCAAGTCATGACCCTCTCATATTTGCGAAACTTTTATCATTTACCTGTATATATTTGGTATCCATCCCTTGATTTTAACTGCAATTTTTGTTGCTTTAGAGCATAGTCAATCGCTATAAATGAATCGTATACTCAAGACATCTATTAGTTTTTGTTTAAGACGACAATAAAGAATAAAGGAGCACCTTATGAGTTTAGTTGTACCCGCTGAAAAACCCGATGCAGTACATACCGAAACCGATCGGGTAGAACGCATTCTGGTTGTCGATGACGATGTCCGTTTACGTACCTTGCTGCAACGCTTTTTAGAAGATAAGGGCTTTGTGGTCAAGACTGCGCATGACGCCACTCAGATGGACCGACTGCTGCAGCGAGAACTGTTTTCTCTGATCGTGCTCGACTTTATGCTCCCTGTTGAGGATGGTCTGAGTATCTGTCGTCGTTTACGCCAGTCCAATATCGATACACCCATCATTATGCTGACAGCACGTGGTAGCGACTCGGACCGTATCGCAGGACTTGAAGCCGGTGCGGATGACTATCTGCCTAAACCATTTAATCCAAATGAGTTATTAGCACGTATCCGCGCCATCTTACGTCGCCAAGTTCGTGAAGTACCAGGTGCGCCAAGCCAGCAAATGGAAGTGGTCAGCTTTGGTCCATGGTCACTTGATCTTTCTACTCGCACCTTAACGCGTGAAGGTCAGGTGGTCACCCTGACAACGGGTGAATTTGCCGTACTGAAAGCTTTAGTACAGCATCCACGTGAGCCATTAACACGTGACAAGCTCATGAATCTGGCACGTGGTCGTGAATGGGGCGCAATGGAACGCTCGATTGATGTTCAAGTGTCTCGCCTGCGTCGTCTGGTAGAAGAAAACCCGGCGCGTGCCCGTTATATCCAGACCGTATGGGGCGTAGGTTATGTCTTTGTTCCAGATGGTGCTGAATAAAAGAAAAGATTCAAGGATAAGGATCACTTCGATTCATTGTCCCTAAACGCCATTCGCTGCTGTCTGAGTCAAACCTGCATTACCGGTTTGCATGGAAATTTGCGAGTTCAGCGAATGGCAAAGTTTTTGGTTACTTTTTTAAAAAAGTAACATAACGAACTCCTTTCATCGAAGGTACACGCAGTAAGACTCCGCCAAGAAAAATACTGCTCACTTCAAATGCGCCTACAGGATGCTGGTGTGAAACTCGACCCCATCGACCCACAAGAATTTACCGATTTTGTCCGCTACTCAGAGAAAAAGCGTACCCGCATGGAACGTTTTCTCGACAAAATCAAACCACGTTCTGCTGCGATGCGAACCGCGGTACTTGTGGTCTTTGTGGTCCTGTTCAGCCTGGTTATGTCGATCTGGTTTTTCTGGCGAACGCTTTATTTGCCAGAAATTCAGCAACACGCGCGTTATCTTGCCGTAGAACTTGAGATTCTAAATAATCCAGACCTGCGCATGTTTCACCATGACCAGGAAGTCGATATTGATACCTATCTAAAAAACCGTATCGGGATTGAGTACATTACCGACCCTAAACAATATCCCAATATTCGTGAAAAGGTGATTGCCGAATTTTTTACCAGCAAAATTGAGGAAAAGCTGGCGAAAGAACTTCGCATAGATCGGGCAACAGTGTATTTCCAGTTTAAGCCTAGTCCACAGATCTGGATTCAAACGCCTGAAATGAATGGTCATTGGGTTCGTGAACCCTTAAAAACGTATGCCAATTACAGTCCTGAACTGATCTTTGCCTGGTTACTCGGTACGCCACTGATTGCGGGCATTATTATTTTGACTTTAGTCCGTCAGCTGAATCGTCCTCTTCGCCGCTTACAGGAAGCTGCAAACAGCTATAGCGAAACTGGTTCTGCACCCTACTTAGATACCAATCATGGTCCGCTTGAAATCCGTCAAGTGAACCATGCCTTTAATCATATGATTTATACCCTAGAACAGACCGAGCGTGAACGCCGGATTATGCTTGCGGGTATTTCCCATGATTTACGAACGCCTCTGACCCGCATCCGTCTGAGTGCCGAGATGATGCCAGATGAGGATTTCCTCAAAGAAGGTCTGATTTATGATGTCGAGGATATGGATGCCATCCTGAATCAGTTTATTTCCTTCATGCGGGATGGTTCCGATGAGGAGCCACAAGAAACCAATGTCAATGCGCTACTCCAGGAACTGGTTACCCAGTTTAAGCCTCTGGATATTCGTTTTACACCTCAGGAATTACCACTGATTCAAGCCCGTAGTATGTCGCTTAAACGATTGATTGGTAACTTGATCAATAACTCAAAACGCTATGGTGCAGAGCCAGTTGAACTCTCTGCCCAGATTGAACAGGATCAGTTATTCATTAAAGTTGCCGATCATGGTGAAGGCATTCCAGAGGATCAAATTGAAGATCTCATGCAGCCTTTTGTACGAGGTAATTCCGCTCGTACTGTTCAGGGTAGCGGCTTGGGACTCGCCATTGTAAAACGGATTGTCGATATTCATGCTGGTGAACTATACATTCATAATCGACCTGAAGGAGGATTGGAAGCCATGATTTCCCTACCAATTCATCATGCAGAACCGGAACAAACTGCACCCCCGACCACTCTAGACAAAATCCGACAAACTATTACGGGTCACTTTTAAGAATAGATTAATATTTAAACATTTAATTTTTAGGATTTAATTCCTTATTTATATGAATTATATATTATTCAATAGCTTAAAAATCATCATATATTTTTATACCACTATTTGGATAAAAAATTAGACCTTAGCCTAACACCTATGCAAAATACTTTTTTTGATCGGTACAATCCGTATCAGTATTCAGGAATTTAAGAGAGTTCAAATGTCTTTAGACCGTATCCGTTTAGCATCCCTACACAATAAGGTAATGAGCGCAGAACAGGCCGCTCAGTTCATCGAAGATGGCATGACTGTAGGTATGAGTGGCTTCACTCGTGCAGGTGAAGCAAAAGCGGTCCCACTGGCTCTGGTACAGCAGGCAAAAGCGAACCCATTAAAGATTACTCTAATTACTGGTGCTTCTCTAGGGAATGACCTGGACAAGCAATTAACAGAAGCTGGTGTATTGGCACGTCGTTTGCCATTCCAGGTGGACAGCACCCTGCGTAAAGCAATCAACAAGGGTGAAGTCATGTTCATCGATCAGCATTTGTCTGAAACTGTTGAACAGATGCGTAACCAGCAGCTGAAAAAACCAGATGTAGCAGTGATTGAAGCTGTTGCGATTACTGAAGACGGCGGCATTATTCCTACAACTTCAGTTGGTAACTCTGCAAGCTTTGCAATTTTTGCAGAAAAAGTGATTGTAGAAATCAATACCAACTTAAGCCCAGCTTTTGAAGGCTTACACGACATCTATATCCCGACTTATCGTCCAACACGTCAAGCGATTCCATTGACTAAAGTGGATGAGCGTATCGGTACACATGCCATCAACATCGATCCAGCGAAAATTGTTGGTATCGTATTTAATGGTGAATACCACGATTCTCCATCTACAGTAACAGCTCCGGATGATGAGACTCAATCTATTGCCAACCACCTGATTGCTTTCTTCGAAAAAGAAGTAGCAGCAGAACGTTTACCGAAAAACTTAGGCCCACTTCAGGCAGGTATCGGTTCGATTGCAAATGCCGTATTGACTGGTCTGAAAGAATCTAATTTTGAAGACCTGATCATGTACTCAGAAGTACTGCAAGACTGTACTTTTGAATTGATCGATGCAGGCAAAATGAAATTTGCTTCTGGTTCATCAATTACGCTTTCTGCGAAATATGGCGAGAAAGTATTTAATAATCTTGAGCAATACAAAGACAAACTTGTATTACGTCCACAAGAAATCTCTAACCATCCTGAACTGGTCCGTCGTTTAGGTATCATCGGTATCAACACTGCGCTTGAGTTTGATATCTACGGTAACGTGAACTCTACTCACGTATGTGGTAGCAAAATGATGAACGGTATTGGTGGTTCAGGTGACTTCGCACGTAATGCGCACATTGCGATCTTCGTAACCAAGTCAATTGCTAAAGGCGGCGACATCTCATCTGTCGTTCCAATGGCATCTCACGTTGACCATACTGGCCATGACGTAGACGTTCTTGTAACTGAACAAGGTCTAGCTGACCTTCGTGGTTTAGCACCGCGTGAGCGTGCTCGTGCCATCATCGACAACTGTGTACACCCAATGTACAAAGATGCATTAAATGACTACTTTGATCGTGCATGTGTACGCGGCGGTCAGACACCTCACCTTCTAAATGAAGCGTTAAGCTGGCATGCAAACTTTGAAGAAACTGGTTCGATGTTAGCCTCTGCAAAAGAAGCTAAATCTGCATAATTGAACTTATAAAAAAACGCCCTTCGGGGCGTTTTTTTTTATGATGATCTATTAATGAAATTTGATTTGCTCAGTCAAAGAATTTCCCAGATCTGATAGTCCGTTAATACTTAAAGAGCATTCAATCACCTTGATTGAAACCAGATCCTGTTGAATCTGTAGGCTAAGTTGTCCTTTTTCATTAAGCTGAAATACACTATTAAATAATTTCAAACTCTCTTGATTATTCTGTGCAGCCACTGGAAAACTCTGCGGAGTCATCCTTTGCATCCTATCAGCCCGATATAAATCTGCTTTTGTTTGAAATGAACGATCCTGTCCTGACACCAGCGCAAGCAAATCATCATCCAAATGTTCAAAACCAGATGAATCAAAAAAACTTGCAATTGCTGGAGGCTGAGTCCCTGCCATTAATATAGTGAATGTAAGCATACAAGCCCTATTCATAGCACTGCCTCCCAAATTTTCGTACTATCAAAATAGCATTTTTATTTATAATAATATCAACCTCTTATCATTATTTTATGAAGCATTTTCAACACATATATCATATTCATTGAACTATTTCACAAAAAACATGAATATTCAGGCGAAGAATCAACGCCCAATTCGATAATAAAGAATTTTTTTAATTTTCAATTCTGCAATCTTCTACGTGATTCTTTCAGCCTATTCAGCCTTTAAATTCTGGCTATATGCCCTCATACTTCTCTTAACAGAAATATTTAGGAAGTTTCATGCGCGTAGATATCTGGTCAGATGTGGTCTGCCCTTTTTGTTATATCGGTAAAAAACGTTTAGAAGCTGCTGCAGAACAGGCAGGTGTAGAACTTGAAGTTCACTGGCATAGCTTCCAGCTTGACCCGGAAGCACCAATACGTCAGGAAATTTCTAATTCTGAACGACTTGCGCAGAAATATGGTCGCACTGTGCCTGAAGTCGAAGAGATGCAACGCAATATTGCCGAGATGGCCAAGGCAGAAGGTATCGAGTTTAACTGGGAAGGTGCCAACTCAGGCAATACCTTTAATGCTCACCGGATTATTCATCTTGCTCAAAGCAAAGGCTTAGGTAACGAAGCCGAGGAAGCATTCTTCTATAGTTATATGACCCAAGGTCTAGCTATTGGTGAGCGTGAAACCTTGGAAGATGTAGCAGCTCGTATAGGACTGAATCCAGTTGAAGTCGATGACGTATTGAATTCAGAAGAATATGCAGATTTTGTTAAATTCGATCAGGAAGTTGCACGCGACCAATTGAAAGTAACAGGTGTGCCGTTCTTCGTATTCGACCAGCGTATTGCCTTGGCCGGTGCCCAACCTAAGGAAGTATTCGTACAAGTCCTAGAAAAAGCCCTAGAGCCAGCGCAGGCTGCTGCAGAACAGTGTACTGATGATCAATGTGAGCTACCTAAATCTGAATAATATAAGACACATAAAAAATCCCCATTTGAAATGGGGATTTTTTTGTTCTATATTTATTCGACCAGAAAACTGATTTTAAGATTGACCCTGTATTCAGTAATTTTATTGTCTTTGATGACAACTTTTTGTTCATTAATCCAGGCACCCTGAACATTCTTAACGGTTTCTGTGACCTTTGCAATTCCAGTCTGAATCGCATCCTCAAAGCTCTTATTGCTGCTTGAATTAACTTCAACCACCTTTGCGATCGCCATGATGAAACTCTCTTTTTATTGTGAGTGAAGCGTCATCATAGTGGATTTAAATCTTGAGAAAGAGTTCCTTAAACATCAAATAGCAAATCCTTACATGCGTTTTACAATACTGTTTTTCACTTCAGCCTAGCAAGCATTGCCTAACCTTTTAATTTTTTCATCTAGAAATTTTATTCTCATTTGAATTCTTGCTTTAAATAAACCCTAAGAAGAATAAGCTCTGCAAGAATTAGAGTAAAAGTTCTAATTTATTGTTTTTTATAAATAAATTTTTATTATTTTTTAGAAATTGCCGAATCAATCATTTTTTAATAATACCGCTTTGATATCATTTTCACACAAATAAGGTTTTATTTTCTCCCAGTTCAATTTATTGAACATCAACTTATAAAGGTCATATTATGAACGCAATTAAATTTGTTTTGGCTGCAACTGTAATGGCTCTTTCAGTAACAGCTACTGCGCAGATTGTCTACACACCTGACTTTCCAGCAAAAAAAGCTGCTGCAGTTGAAACTGTTGCAGCGGATAACGCTGAAACTGTAAAAGAAGCCTAAATTTTTTAGTTTCTTTCTTAAAAACAGGCTGAAATATTCAGCCTATTTTTTATTTGTGTAGGAGCACATCAGAGAAAAAGATTAAATTTATATTTAATCTTATTTCAATGACCTCAATATTTTGATTAATTATCGATCTATGTGATCTTTAACACTATTCCAAATTTTATCGCGCTATATTTCTAGAAAATAATTGATAAAAAATAACATTTTTATATTTTTCCTCCATATAATCAAAAAATGATCATTTTTTATATGCAACAAGTTTTGCTATGAATGAATTGCAGGCTTTAGTACAAGGTAAAATTTCGCCGCAGGCGATTTCGATTGATCATCTGTTGCAGATGGCCGAATGCTATACCGACCCTAACTCGACTGAATATAAACTGATTGAACTGGCTGCTAATATTATTCTGGCCAAAAGCCTGGACAAAGCACTTAAATATTTATAATAGATAACGATAATGAATGCTCTTGAAAAAGTACGTCTGATTAAAGAACTGCATGAATTAGGACATGATCTGGATCATCAGAGTCTCAGCTTATATGAAGTAGCCCGCTCTAAAAAGCGTGTGCACGAAATTTTCCAGCAGTGCAATGAGCCTATTTTTAAGAAACAGCTGCTGGCATTCAAAACCCGTATTCAACCTGAAATTGCTGCACAAGAATTTGCTCGAGAAACTCATTACTATCATAGCTTCCGTGGTTTCTTTTTCACTGAAGGTCTTCTGAATGAAGCCCTGTATGCTCACCCTGTTTCCGGCTGGGCTTTCTTATATGACCCTAAACGTGGCTGGCAAATCTGGCTGATTCCGGCACCGCAACGTACTACATTGATCAGTGAGTGGAACCTTGATATAGAGCAGAGCTTTAGCTGGCTGTTACACCAGCAACAGCTTTCTTCCTGTTTGAAAAGCGATCATGAATTACAAGCTACTGCGCCCCCATTATCTTTAGACATGGTTGAAGAAAAGCTTCCTGCACCGTCTATAAATACTTATATCTCCAAACATGAGATTTGGGCGAATACTCAAGTTTTAACAATTCAACAGAAATCCGCAACTGAGCTTCAGACAATAGGGTCTCCGGCACAATTAAATTTAAACCATTCAGAGCCAGAGAAACACCAAGTAGAGAATGAGGAAAACGTCGCAGTACCCGATATTCCAGCTACTCTAGAATTCCAGGATTTATTATTTCAGGTTTCTGACTTCAGCTTTGCTGAGGCGCGTAATCATTATCTTTTTGAATTAAGCCTAGATTCTGAGTCATCCGTACAACATCTCAAAATGGCTTGGCATTATCAGGAACATATTGACTGGTCCTCTCAACCAGTTTATCTGGCTGAGCAAATCGATAGCATGGGACGCTTTAGCCACTATTGCATGCTATTAGGAATAAGTGAATGGCAGCAAGCCATACAATTAATGCAGTTCTGGGGACAGCAACAGAATTATCGTATTGCCGCGATTAAAACGATTAGCGCTGTTGAATTAGGTACTAAATTTTTGCAGCTTGATTCACTCTATCAAACTTATTCCGAGCAAGCTCAATTGATATGGCAACAAGAGGATTATTTCCCATTTATTCCTCTGCATCAGATTACAACCAAAAAATTCATTCTATTTGATGAGCAGCCAGCCAACTTTAATACTCCTCTTCTGTTACTACAGGAACGTCAAAAATTGCGTGTGATTCATGGGGAACAACGTCTCAAGCTTTCCGCTACAGAACAGATGTACCCGTGTTTGATTCTGAAACGTGATCAGCAAATTAACTGGCAACTGATTCACCAGATCCTACTGGATGTTAAAGCGCCTGTTGCGGTAGCAGAACTTTATGCAAGCATCCTGGATAAGGCTTTAGAAAAATTGATGTAATTTTGTAGCTATGGTTGCTTTTATGAGATGCAATTCTGCAAACTTATTCTTGAAATATAAAGAAAAAGAGCAAGAATAGCCCTATGAAAAAAAGCAGGATTTTGTCCGCATCTCTCCTACTGATTACTTTACCAAGTGTTAGTCCAATACTTTGGGCCGGGCTTGAACAATCGTCTGATACAAGTCAAACAGCCGAGGCCGATCATCAGGAAGCGGAACCTTCCAAAGGCTTTAGCTTCCTTGACTATATTCCGCGACTCATAGATAGCACTCCAACGTTTCTACCGGAGCAGTCTAGTGAAGCCATTGTCCCCAGCATTAATGAGACTGAAGACAGTAGTTGGGTCGATCGAAGGCAAAAAGGAGTTCGTCACTGGACGAACCGTACTGCAAATAAAATTGATCACTGGTTTGGTGAGCCAGATGAAAATGAACCGGCACGTGCCACACTCAGAGTGATCGTGGATAATAGCTGGAACAAATATGATGAATATGAAGTTAAGCCCCGGATTCGTGGCCGAATCAAGCTTCCTACCTTAGAACGTAAACTTAGTGTAGTTTTTGGTGATGACAGCCTCGATAATGAACTGAATGACAATGTTGCGATCACCAATGAGAATCCAGGCAATGCGCCTGACAGACGGCTGGACCGTAGCCGGACACGAGAAAATAACAGCTCTCTCGCATTGCGCTGGTCGGAACTTTCTAAAAAACTTCCTTTTGAAACTGATCTGGATCTGGGGGTTCGTTCTGGCGATGATATCTATGTCCGTGTAAAAGCAAGTCGAGATTGGGCACTACATAACGACTTCTCCTTCCATGCCGAACAGATCTATCGTTACGGGATTGATAGTGAAAACTATCTGCGAACCAACCTGGAATTAATCCATGCGCGCCCTAATCAACCTTTTCTCTCCAACCAGTTCAGCCTGATCTATGCAGATGAACAGGATGATGATTTACGCTGGAATAATTACAGCTTTCGACAGCACCAGTTCTTTAATGCTCACCGCTTCAGTTACGGCCTCTATACTGGGGGTTATATGAATGACAAAGATCTACGCCTGAATACTTGGGGACCCTATACCTCTTGGCGTCAGCCTTTTCTTCGTGAATGGTTCTTTGTGCAGACTGATGTCAATTATTTAAATGACCATCGTGAGGATCGGAGTCATTACCTAGGTGCCGCAGTCCGTCTGGAGGCCATCTTCTAAAATCAATAGTGCTATATATGCAAAAAGCCCATAAAAGATGGGCTTTTAAAACCAGTAAAGCTTTCATTCATTAAATCTTCCTAAACACAATACGGTCGTACGCATGATACGTTCAGTTTGCCAAGCTGGCTTGATGAAAGGCTATATAATTGTTCCGCTGTACACGATCAACCTATAAATTTTAATTTTCATAGTCTTATTAAAAAATTATACGATCAGTACGCACCATTTTTTTCAGCGCTGGTTCGCCATTGTAAGCTGGCCCATGGAGATCAGTAAGGCTGTTAACAGACTCATGACGATTACTGATTTTATGATTTATATCTCCATTAATTTAATAATTACTACTATTGATTATTTAATACAATATTATCTTTTTATTTGATGAAACACTTTACTGTATTTTTTTATCTTGATGATGGATGCTTCAGATCACACCTCCTTTATCATCAAAAACTTCCAGTAAATAATCATAAAAAAACCCTTCTAGTAGAAGGGTTTTTCAAGTTTAAAATTTAAGCTAATAACAGACTGTTAATACGCTTTACATATTCGGCCGGATTCTCTGGTAAACCACCTTCAGCAATCACTGCCTGATCAAAAATAACATTGGCCAGATCATCAAACTGTGTAGAACCTTCGAGTTTTTTCACCAATGGATGTTCAGGATTGATCTCTAAAATCGGTTTCATATCCGGTACTGGCTGGCCCGCATCTTTCAGCATACGGATCAGTTGAGGTGATAACTCTCCTTCTCCAGTCACCAAACAGGCTGGTGAATCCACCAGACGTGTTGTTACACGCACTTCTTTGGTTTTATCCTTCAATGAATCCGTGAGTTTATCGACTACCGGCTTGAACTGCTCAGCAGCTGCTTCAAGTGCTTTCTTCTCTTCAGCATCTTGCAGATCACCAAGATCTACTGCGCCTTTAGACACGTTTTGCAACGGCGTACCATCAAACTCATGTACGAAGTTCATTGCCCATTCATCTACACGCTCAGACATCAGTAGCACTTCAATGCCTTTTTTCTTGAAGACTTCTAGCTGAGGGGAATTTTTCGCTGCATTCAGACTGTCAGCGGTGACATAATAAATTGCCTTTTGGCCTTCCTTCATGCGTGCTTTATAGTCTGCCAATGAAGTGATGATTTCATCATTGCTTGATGTCGCATAACGCAGTAATTTCAGGATACGTTCACGGTTACTAAAATCTTCCCCCAAACCTTCTTTCAGCACAGCACCAAATTCACGGTAGAAAGTTTTGAAGTTTTCCTGATCTTTTTCATCTTCAGACTTGGCCAGATTATCCAGCATGGTCAGGATACGACGGGTATTGCCTTCACGAATCGTTTTGACATCACGGCTTTCCTGTAGTAATTCGCGACTTACATTTAATGGTAAATCTGCACTATCCACCACACCTTGTACAAAGCGCAGATAGTTTGGAATCAGGTTATCCGCATCATCCATAATAAAGACACGTTTCACATACAGCTTGATCCCTGCTTTGGCATCACGGGTGAAAATATCCTGTGGAGCCTTGCTCGGTACATAAAGCAGTTGGGTGTATTCAGTGCTACCTTCCACACGGTTATGGGCCCAAGCTAGTGGTGCCGCAAAGTCATGCGTCAGGTTCTTATAAAACTCGACATACTGTTCTTCAGTAATCTCAGACTTGTTACGAGTCCATAAAGCACTGGCAGAGTTGATTGCTTCCCACTCATCAGTCTTCACATATTGGCCGCCTTTTGGCTCTTCACCTTCTGCTGCTTCTTCTTCCTGCCAGACTTCTTTCTGCATCTGGATTGGCAAGCTGATATGGTCAGAATATTTATTAATAATCTGCTTCACTTTATAGCTTTGCAGATAATCCAGAGCATCTTCACGCAAATGCAGGATAATGTCCGTACCACGGCCGTCTTTAGTGATCTGTTCAACTTCGAAATCACCTGTACCCCCACTGATCCAGCGTACGCCTTCAGACTTGTCCGCACCTGCACGACGGGACTCTACAGTGATCTTGTCAGCGACAATAAAGCCTGAATAGAAACCGACACCAAACTGACCAATCAACTGGGCATCAGCTTTTTGATCCCCGGTCAGTTTCGACATAAAGTCTTTAGTGCCTGATTTGGCAATCGTCCCCAGATTATCAATAGCTTCTTGCTGGCTTAAGCCAATGCCATTATCAGAAATAGTAATGGTTTTATTGTTTTGATCGAGGCTGACCCGAACACGCAGGTCAGGTTCATTTTCATAATATTCAGGATGATTGATCCCTTCAAAGCGTAACTTGTCGCATGCATCTGAAGCATTTGAAATCAATTCACGCAGGAAAATTTCAGGGTTTGAGTATAGCGAATGTGTCACGAGGTGCAGTAATTGCGCTACCTCGGCCTGGAAACTATGCTTTTGTGCGTTTGACTCGCTCATTCTTCACTCCTTTCATTATTGGAAACAGACTTAAGCTGATGCCTATATGAATGGAGTGAGTTGTTTAATTTTCAATAGTATCTAATGATTTTCATGCAAAAAATTTAATCATTCAAAATGGTCCCTGACGGTAAACCCGATCAAATTGCAAGTCAATCTGCTGCTGGCGCATTTTATACACCTGCATCAGACAGTCAACAGACTCCTGACACTGATCACGAAACTGTAACCACTTGACCTGATCCCGCTGAATGACCGAGCGCGTACCCATAGGTACAAGATGACGGATAATATTGTAGCTGGTAGCCATTTTGACATCGGCATCATTGAGTACACGATGCTGGCAAATCGCTTTTTCCGTCTGTGACTGGGCCTTTTGACAGTCAAAACTTGCTGCATGACTTTGGGTCATCCAGACCACAACGAAGATCAATCCACTTCTAAGCAACCACTTCATTCTTGATCTTCCTATTCTCTTTTTTGTATTCAAACTATCTTTAACTTTATTCAATTCAATATATTTGAACAGGGCGAATCTGCTCAATTTAATCACGTTATAAATCGTTGTTATTTTTCAAAAAAAAGCCCTATCTGTAGATAGGGCTTTTGGATAATTCTAAAACTTAGAATTTGTAGCTATAGCCGAGAGTGTAAATCATTGGATCAATATCAAGGTCAAACTTAGCTGCTACATCTCCACTCAAAGTAACCTCAGGGCTAATTTGTGCATAACGTGCATCAAGGAATACACCCCAGTTTTTGGCATCTGCTGGCTGGAAATTAAAACCAATCTGACCTGCAAAACCAAAATCTTCTTTAACTTTAACATCAGTATCATCTAGGCCTTTTGTACGCTCATCCCAAGCCACAAATGCTGTACCACCTACCCCAATATATGGAGTAAAGCCAGTTGAGTTTTTAAAGTGGTATTTTGCTGTCAGCGTTGGCGGTAAGTGTTTAATACGTACAACATCTGTACCATTCAATTCAACATCGTGATTAATTGGTGTAGCCAACAATAATTCAGCAGAGATATTGTCATTAAAGAAATATTCAACAGATGGTGTAAATGCTAATTCATCTGCAGCTTTTAGCTCAGCATCTGGGCCAAGCTGATAGTCACCAGTAGGAGAAACAATTGAGCCACCTACCTTCACTTGCCATTGGCCTGCCATCGCAGATGCCGAAAGACCCATTAATGCAATTAGAGCAACTTGCTTTAACATTTTTAATACCCCACGGGAAGAATAATTATTAAGAAAAATATATCTTAATTAATAATAAACATGGTTAAAATTAATATGCAATAGATATTATAAAATCAAATTATAAGTATTATTTAAGTATTTGTTATTAATGTATATTTATTTTAATCTGACCAACATGGTTGGTTTAAAATACCAACCATGTTAATCTGATTTAATCATTATTTATTCCAAGAAAATAAGTCGGAATTAATAGACATTAACTCAATCAAAATGCATGAAAAGTCACACATTTTAAAGCACTATTGCTGCGATCCAGCCAAAAATCAGCAATGGAATGTTGTAGTGGATAAAAGTTGGAATCACACTGTCCTTCATATGGTCATGTTGACCATCCATATTCAGGCCAGACGTTGGACCAAGCGTAGAATCTGATGCTGGCGAACCTGCATCACCCAGTGCTGCTGCGGTACCAATAATCGCAATCGTTGCTTCAGGACTGAAGCCAAACTGAATGCATAATGGTACATAAATGATGGCTAGAATTGGCACCGTAGAGAATGATGAACCGATGCCCAGAGTTACCAGCAGACCAATCAATAGCATCAGGAAGGCTGCAAGCGCCTTACTTTGACCAATCCATTCTACAGAGGCCTGAACCAATGCAGGAACCTGATTGGTCGCTTCGATCACAGATGCAAAACCTTGGGCAGCGATCATGATGAAGCCAACCAGTGCCATCATACGCATACCGGTAATGATTACATCATCTGCTTCTTTCCACTTAAAGATTCCGGCACAGCTCAGAATTGCCACACCCACCAGACCTGCAAGAATCATAGAATCTGAATACAGCTGCACAGCCAGCGTTGCTACAACTGCAATCACTGCCATCCAAATGGTGAACTGAGCGATTTGAGGTCGACCTGCCTGCTGTTCCACACCTAACTCAGCAGAAATACTTTGCTGTTGTTCAACGTGAATGTCTTTATAAAGACGTGGTTTACGATAGCTGATAAAGATTGCGACCAGCAAACCGATAAACATACCAAATACCGGAATTGCCATCGCCCCTGGAATCTGGTCATAGCTAATCTGAAAGCCATAAGCTTTACCAAAGTTATTGATGTTCTGACCCAGAATATCATTCAGGAAGATCGCACCAAAACCAACCGGAACCAGCATATAGGTGGCAACCAGACCAAACGTAAGCAAACAAGCCACCAGACGGCGGTCTAACTGCAAATGGTTAAATACGATCAATAAAGGCGGAATCAACACAGGTATAAACGCGATATGCACAGGAATCACGTTTTGGGAGAAGACCGCTGCAATTGCAACAGTTGAAAAAATCACATATTTAACACGATTTTGTGCTTTAAGATCAGCTTCACCTTTTAAGGCACTAATCATCTTATAAGCCAAGAGATCAGGCAGGCCTGAACGTGCCAAAGCTAAAGCAAATGCACCTAAAATACCGTAGGCTAAGGCAATTTTAGCGCCACCACCTAAGCCATTATTAAATGCATCTAAAGTTCCCTGCAGGCCTAGGCCTGCCAGCAAACCACCAACAACAGCACCAATAATCAGGGCAAATACTACGGGTACGCGTGCCAGAGCGAGTCCAAACATGACTCCGACAGCAGCAAGAATCGCAAACATAATGAATTGGGAATCAGAGAAAGGAAGGTATTTTATCAGAAAATGCGAATAAAAATTCCCCTACATTTTCACCAGTCCGAATCCATCTTTATGACTGAATTAAGCATGCTGTTGAGTAAACTCACGGATAGAGTCTGCAATGAGTTTTGGCTGGCTTAAGATTGCCCAGTGGTTGGCATCTAGCTCAACTCTAGAGAAAGTTTGCACCCATTTTGGCATTTCATCGACCAGCTGTGGACTGACAAAATTATCCCGCTTTAACACAATGGCCTGTACTGGACAGATGGCATAGCGTTCACGAGGCTGGAGCAATCTTGGGATAAAATTGGCCCGATATAGACCAACACCATATTTTCCATCTTTAACAATATTCTGGTTCAATGGCAGTCCTTCCTTGCCTTCCAGTTCCTGAATAATTCTGCCCCAGCGCTCAGGATTGAAAAAATTCCATGCAGTTGGTGCCAGCCAAGGCAACTGAAACATAGCGATATACCAAGACTTGCTTAATTGTTTAAAAAATCTTGATCTGTTCTGCTTGAACTGATTCCGCATCCAGAAGACGGCATGATCCAGACAGGGACCTGATATCGTGGTAAAGGAGAGAATACGGCCCTCGAATCTTGGATCAGTCACCGATTCCCAGGACTGGATCGAACCCCAGTCATGTGCTGCCAAATGAAAAGATTGTCCAGGAAGGATGGTATTGACCACTTCCTCCAGATCCATACTTAGACGCTGCAGACGATAATCACGGATATATTTAGGAATAGATGAATCCCCTGCACCACGTACATCATAAGTGACAATAAAATAATCCGGCAGATAGACAATTACATTTTTCCAGACCTCCTGATGATCTGGATAACCATGCACCAACACCAAAGCCGGCTTGGTGATATCACCAAAGGTTCTTACTGCAAGACGCTGCTGATCACTGGTTGCCACCCATTGAGTTTGTGCTTCCATCTGGCCTTCCCTTATTGTTATTGACCGTTTATTTTATAACTCGGCATGTTTTATCAATGCCATCATAATTTTGTTGTTCTAGTATGCATAGCTATACAAGAAAAAAGAATGTCAGTATGAGCCTATTACGTAAAATTCAAAGCCTGCCTCTGATCACCAAATTTATCTTAAACCGCTATGCACCCTATCGTGGAGCGGGTATCGAAATTGATGAACTGGATTATGCCAATTATCACATTCGCGTGAAAATGCCACTGACTCGTAAAAACCAGAATATTGTCGGCGTACATTTTGGTGGTAGCCTGTATTCCATGGTCGATCCCTTTTACATGCTGCTTCTGATGCATCATCTGGGACCCAAATATATTGTCTGGGATAAAGAAGCGACCATCCAATTCCTTTCTCCAGGCCGCGGAACCGTATATGCAAACATACGCATTGATGCTGAAGAAGTAAAAACTATTATGGATCTGGCGGCTGATCATGCACCTGTCTATCGCAACTATCAGGTCGATATTTATGACGATTCAGGTGTGCGTATTGCAGAAGTAAAAAAGACCGTATACATCCGTCGTAAGAAACCTAAGGCTCTCTTTAAAGATAAATAGAAATTGCATCAACAAAATAAAAGCGCCAGTACAGGCGCTTTTATTTATGAATACCAGACGGTGCTGTGATTAACGTCGTTGCTCGATCGCTGCACCTGCACCACCACCAATGGCGCCACCGATTGCTGCACCGGCATTACCACCAAAAATACTCTTACCAACGGCTGAGCCAACAGCGCCCCCTACACCACTGTAGGTTGCATTACGGTTAGAGCCACCTTGGCTTTTACTTCCGACAGCTGCACCGGCACCACCGCCAATAGCAGAGCCCCAGCCACCGCCGACACTATTACCAACACCGCCACCGACTGCACCACCTAATGCTGCAGCACCCACACGTTGATCACGGGCAGACATGTTTTCACAACCTGCTAACATAAAGGTTGAAACTGTCACCGCAGCTATTACGCCGATTAACTTTTTCATGATCCAGCTCCCTGTTCGATTCCTCTGTCTTATGAATTAAGAGTAACCGGAATTTAAGGAGCAATTTATAACAAGATGTTAAATCTTGAAACTCCCCTACGCTATTTTGTAAATAGCACATGAAAGTGGATCTTTTTAAGCTTATTCCACAGTATCTACCATCAGTAAATCACGAGTGGTTGCACCATCTTCCGTCATCACGGTATGCGTGATTCTGGCTTTATCAGCCCCTGTATTTTGCTGTAACTTTAGAGTTCGTTTTAAAGGTTCTACTTGGTCTTTTTTAAACTCAACACCTTCAGCATCAATAGTTCTGGTTTGCTGGATGATTTCACCATCCTGCTTCAATGTCGTATTCAATTCAATTTTAGAAGTTGGAACAATCACACCACCCTTCTGAATCACTGGAATTGACAGCCTTTTATCTGAGAATTGTCCGAGCGTGTCATCAAATACCACCTCTTTAGCGACAATATCCTTACCTTTATTGGTGATTTCCAGAATGGTGGCTTCGACGTGACGTACGGGTTTCTGTCCTTCTACCCGGCGCAGCACTTCAGTTTTTAAGACAGGAACCACCGCTTTATCTTCAACCATAATGGAATTTGGCATAGGTGCTGCAAATGAAACAGTTGAGACTACGAATAATGTTGTAACCGCTAATTTTTTACTTATAGAACGCATTCTTTCCCCTCAATAAAAAATAAGCACTGATCTGAACAAGTAGTGCTTGTACTACAGATCATCTGTATGGATGGATCTGTATTCACGGTCAGTGCCTAAATAAATCTAAAGCTGGTCTACTTTACTGAGCAACAGCTTCTGATGCTGCAACTTCATCGGTTTCTACTGGTGCCGCATCCAAAGGCTGAACTTCTTCATTTGCCGCCGCTGGATCGACCACGACTTCTGTTTCATCAACAGAGGTATTGTCTACTGCTGCTGTATTTTCTGCCTGATCTTTAGAACACGCAGTTAGACCAAGTGCTAGAAGGAGTACAGCTGAGATTGCTAAAGTTTTCATCTTATTGTTCCTAATTAAGTTTATGTTTTCCTAAAGAATACTTGCATATTTTAGGGTGTGATTTCAAATCATTGTTTAAAAGCGCTGAATTGAATACATCTTGCAATAAAAAAAGCCACCCGAAGGTGGCTTTTTCTCGTTTAACTCAATCTAATTAAAGACCGTTAAACTCATCATTAAATGCTTGGCTAAGCGCTTGGTCTACATCAGAGAAGTCATTGTGCAGTTCAAATTCTGCAGCTTCTGCTTCTTGACGACGACGCTCCAAATGGTAAGCCAGACCTGTACCCGCTGGGATCAGACGACCTACAACTACGTTTTCTTTCAGACCGCGTAGATCATCTTCTTTACCTGTTACAGCAGCTTCAGTTAACACACGCGTTGTTTCCTGGAACGATGCAGCAGAGATGAACGAGTCAGTAGAAAGCGATGCTTTGGTAATACCCATCAATTGACGTTCAAACTTCGCAGGGAACTTGTTCTGAGCAAGCAATGCTTGGTTCTCTTGAGCAACGCGGATGTAATCCACTTGTTCGCCTTTGATGAAGCTAGAATCACCACCATCCGTGATTTCAACTTTACGCAACATTTGACGTACGATGACTTCAATGTGCTTGTCGTTGATTTTTACACCTTGCAGACGGTAAACGTCCTGAACTTCGTTCACGATGTAGTTCGTCAACGCCACTTCACCTTTCAGACGTAAGATGTCATGCGGGTTCTGTGGACCATCAGAAATCGTTTCACCACGGTTCACATGTTCGCCTTCGAACACGTTAATGGTACGCCATTTCGGAATTAGCTCTTCGTAGATCTCTGAACCATCATCCGGAGTAATCACCAAACGGTTCTTACCTTTAGTCTCTTTACCGAAGCTTACGATACCAGACACTTCTGCAAGGATCGCATGCTCTTTCGGTTTACGTGCTTCGAACAAGTCAGCTACACGCGGCAGACCACCGGTAATATCACGAGTACGTGAAGATTCTTGTGGTACACGACCGATTACATCACCCACACCAATTGTTTCGCCATCACGGACAGAAAGAATGGTGTTTTGTGGCAGGAAGTAGAACTGTTCGCCGCCATCTACTGTGTCAAGCACAACAGCAGGACGCAAATCTTTACCTGACGCAGGACGTGAAGTCACTGGCAAGATTTCAACAGTGGTCATACCCGTTGCATCATCAGTTTTCGATGTTGCAGTTACGCCATCAGCGATCTGGCTGAAGCGAACTTTACCAGCTACTTCTGTTACCAGTGGATGTGTATGCGGATCCCAAGTCGCCACGATACCGCCCGCTTCTACAGCTTCGCCATCTTTCAGCAAGATAGACGCACCGTAAGGGATCTTGTAACGTTCGCGCTCACGACCTAGATCATCAGCAATACCGATCTCGCCTGAACGAGATGTTGATACCAAGTGACCTTTCGCGTGTTGTACAGTTTTCACATTGTGGAAACGTACAGTACCTTTGTTACGAACCTGGATGCTGTTTGCAGCAGAAGTTCGGCTCGCAGCACCACCGACGTGGAACGTACGCATGGTTAACTGTGTACCTGGCTCACCAATTGATTGAGCAGCCATTACACCCACAGATTCACCAGGATTCACTTGATGACCACGTGCCAGGTCACGACCGTAACATTTCGCACATACACCGAAAGTAGAAGCACAGTTTACAACTGAACGTACTTTGATTTCGTCAATACCAGCGTTTTCAATAAACGTTGCAAGTTTCTCGTCAATTAACGTGTTACGTGGAAGAAGAACTTCGTCCGTACCCACTTTCTTAACGTCTTCAGCAACCACACGACCCAGTACTCGCGTACCCAGGTTCTCGATCACGTCACCGCCTTGAATGAACGGAGTCATCACAAGACCGTCGTAAGTACCACAATCTGGCTCAGTAATTACCAAGTCTTGCGCAACGTCTACCAGACGACGAGTGAGGTAACCAGAGTTCGCAGTTTTCAGTGCTGTATCGGCCAAACCTTTACGCGCACCGTGTGTTGAAATGAAGTACTGAAGTACTGTCAGACCTTCACGGAAGTTCGCTTTAATTGGCGTTTCAATGATCGAACCATCCGGTTTCGCCATCAGACCACGCATACCAGCCAACTGACGAATCTGAGCTGCGGAACCACGGGCACCAGAGTCAGACATCATGTAGATGCTGTTGAATGATTTCTGTTTCTCATCTTCACCCTGTTTGTTTTTAACAGTGGTATAAGACAAGTTGTCCATCATCGCTTTCGCTACCTGGTCGTTGGTACGAGCCCAGATATCGACAACTTTGTTATAACGTTCGCCGGCAGTTACGAAGCCTTGTTCGAACTGTTGTTCGATTTCACGAACTTCAGCTTCCGCTTTACCAATAATCGCCTGTTTGTTTGGTGGAATCAGCATGTCTTCCATACCAACAGATACACCTGAGCGAGTCGCTTGACGGAAGCCGAGGTACATCAACTGGTCAGCGAAGATAACAGTATCTTTCAAACCCAGTTTACGGTAGCAAGAGTTGATTAACTTAGAGATGTTCTTTTTGGTCATCTCAACGTTAATTTGCTGGAAGTCCATACCTTCAGGAACAACTTCCCAAAGCAGACAGCGACCAGGCGTTGTATCAACAATGATTGTTTCTTGACGACGGTTGCCATCTTCATCAATCACAGTTTGGTGTACACGTGCTTTAACGCGAGCGTGTAGATCAACCTGACCAGTTGCAAGTGCACGGTTTACTTCGTGAGTATCCGCGAACACCATGCCTTCACCTTTGGCATTGATTGCATCACGTGTGATGTAATACAAGCCCAAGACAACGTCCTGAGACGGTACGATGATTGGCTCACCGTTCGCTGGAGACAAGATGTTGTTGGTTGACATCATTAACGCACGAGCTTCTAACTGAGCTTCGAGTGTTAATGGAACGTGTACCGCCATTTGGTCACCGTCGAAGTCGGCGTTAAATGCCGCACAAACTAACGGGTGAAGACGGATCGCTTTACCTTCAATCAGAATCGGTTCAAATGCTTGAAGACCTAGACGGTGAAGTGTTGGCGCACGGTTCAACATCACTGGATGCTGACGGATCACAGATGCAAGTACGTCCCAAACTTCTGGAGTCTCGCGTTCAACCATTTTCTTCGCAGCTTTAATGGTTGTTGCTTGGCCAGATGCTTGTAATTTCGCGAAAATGAATGGCTTGAATAGTTCAAGTGCCATTTTCTTCGGAAGACCACATTGGTGTAAACGAAGGTTTGGACCTACAGTAATTACCGAACGACCAGAGTAGTCAACACGCTTACCAAGTAAGTTTTGACGGAAACGACCTTGTTTACCTTTGATCATGTCTGCCAAAGATTTAAGAGGACGTTTGTTCGAACCGGTAATTGCACGACCACGACGACCGTTATCAAGCAACGCATCTACAGACTCTTGTAACATACGTTTTTCGTTACGTACGATGATGTCTGGCGCTGCAAGGTCAAGAAGACGTTTCAAACGGTTGTTACGGTTAATCACACGACGGTAAAGATCGTTCAAATCAGAAGTCGCGAAACGACCACCTTCAAGTGGTACAAGCGGACGAAGATCTGGTGGAAGTACTGGAAGTACATTCATCACCATCCATTCTGGCTTGTTGTTCGACTCTTTGAACGCTTCCATTAATTTCAGACGTTTAGATGCTTTTTTAAGCTTCGTTTCTGAAGTTGTGTTTGGAATTTCTTCACGTAGGCGTGAAATTTCGTTTTCAAGATCGATGTCTTTCAACAAATCTTGAACCGCTTCAGCACCCATTTTCGCTGTGAATTCGTCACCGTGTTCTTCTAAGGCATTGAAGTATTCTTCGTCGTTAAGAAGTTGGTATTTCTCAAATGGAGTCATACCTGGATCTGTTACAACGTAAGATTCGAAATACAATACGCGTTCGATATCACGTAGCGTCATGTCTAATAATAGACCGATACGGCTAGGAAGTGATTTCAGGAACCAGATGTGTGCCACTGGAGAAGCCAATTCGATGTGACCCATACGCTCACGACGAACTTTCGCAGTTGTTACTTCAACGCCACATTTTTCACAAATGACGCCTTTGTATTTCATACGCTTGTATTTACCACACAAGCATTCGTAATCTTTTACTGGACCAAAGATTTTGGCACAGAATAAACCGTCACGTTCTGGTTTGAACGTACGGTAGTTAATGGTTTCTGGCTTTTTAACTTCACCATGAGACCACGACTTAATCATTTCTGGTGACGCAAGACCAATACGGATGCGATCAAACTCTACTGGAGCATGACCGTCGGAATCCGTCTTTTTGCGCATGATATCGAGCAAGTCTTTCAATTTTTTTCTCCGTGTGTCGAGGAGATTTTCACTTCCCGACTGGGTCACAAATATTGTTTTTTAACTGAAATTTGGAATCTCCCCTAACCCCTCTTTAGTAAAGAGGGGAACTCCCCCTTTGAAAAAGGGGGCCGGGGGGATTAATTAGTCACCATTTTTCAGTTCAATGTTGATACCTAAAGAACGGATCTCTTTGGTCAATACGTTGAACGATTCAGGCATACCTGGGTCCATGTAATGGTTACCATCTACAATGTTCTTATAGATACGGGTACGACCTTCAACGTCATCCGACTTCACAGTAAGCATTTCTTGAAGTGTATATGCTGCACCGTAAGCTTCTAGTGCCCAGACCTCCATCTCACCGAAACGCTGACCACCGAATTGTGCTTTACCACCAAGCGGCTGTTGCGTAACTAGAGAGTAAGAACCAGTAGAACGCGCATGCATCTTGTCGTCAACCAAGTGGTTCAGTTTCAGCATGTACATGTAACCTACAGTTACAGGACGGTCGAAACGCTCACCAGTACGGCCATCGTACAATACGGTTTGACCAGTACGTGAAATGCCACCAAGCTCTAATAATTCTTTGATCTGTGATTCTTCAGCACCATCAAATACAGGAGTCGCTAGCGGTACACCCTTACGAAGGTTACCAGAAAGTACCAAGATTTCTTCGTCAGTTAAGCTATCAAGATCTTCTTGCTCGCCACCCACTTTGTTGTAAATCTTGTCTAAGAATTCACGTAGCTCAAGTACAGTACGTTGTTCTTTCAACATTTGATCGATCTTGTCACCAAGACCTTTGGCAGCCATACCCAAGTGAGTTTCAAGAATCTGACCCACATTCATACGTGACGGTACGCCCAGCGGGTTAAGAACCACGTCTACAGGTACACCGTTGGCATCGTGTGGCATGTCTTCAACAGGTAGAATGTTTGATACAACACCCTTGTTACCGTGACGACCCGCCATCTTATCACCAGGTTGGATACGACGTTTAACTGCAAGGTAAACCTTAACAACTTTCAATACGCCAGTTGTAAGCTCGTCACCTGTAGAAAGTTTGCGTTTTTTCTCTGCAAATTTCTCATCAATTTCAAGACTCTTCTCTTTTAAGAATACTTGAATTTGCGTTAAACGTTCAGCAATTGCTTCATCACTTGGTTGAATATCAAGTAAGTCAACAAGCTCTAAACCAGATAACAATTCTTCGTTAAGTTTGTCACCACGTTTAGTTGTACCACCACCGTTCGATTCTTGACCTTTCAACAAACGAACAATACGTTCACGTGCTGCTTCTTCGAAGATTTTGTATTCTTCTTTCAAGTCTTTACGGTAAGCATCAAGCTGTGCTTTTTCAATTGCTTGAGCACGTTCGTCTTTTTCAAGACCGTCACGTGTAAACACTTGAACGTCAATAACCGTACCTTTCGTGCCCGATGGAACACGTAAAGATGAGTCTTTCACGTCAGCCGCTTTTTCACCGAAGATTGCACGAAGCAATTTTTCTTCTGGAGTAAGCTGTGTTTCGCCTTTTGGTGTTACTTTACCAACAAGGATGTCACCTGCTGTTACTTCAGCACCAATGTAAACAATACCTGACTCGTCAAGTTTAGACAGTGCAGCTTCGCCTACGTTTGGAATATCCGCAGTGATTTCTTCAGCACCAAGTTTAGTATCACGTGCTACACATGAAAGTTCCTGGATGTGAATAGACGTTAAACGGTCTTCTTGAAGAACACGCTCAGATAACAAGATCGAGTCTTCGTAGTTGTAACCGTTCCACGTCATGAACGCAACGCGCATGTTTTGACCAAGTGCAAGCTCACCGCCATCAGTCGATGGACCATCAGCAAGAACGTCGCCACGACCTACTTGATCACCAAGGCTTACAAGCACTTTTTGGTTAATACAAGTGTTTTGGTTCGAACGTGTGTATTTGATCAGGTTGTAGATATCTACACCTGCTTCGCCCGCAACCATTTCGTCTTCGTTGACACGAATCACGACACGAGAAGCGTCTACATATTCAATACGACCACCACGTTTCGCGATCACACACACACCAGAGTCATGTGCTACGTTCGCTTCCATACCGGTACCAACCAGTGGTTTGTCAGCGATTAACGTAGGAACTGCCTGACGTTGCATGTTTGAACCCATCAACGCACGGTTGGCGTCATCGTGTTCAAGGAACGGAATCAGTGATGCAGCTACAGATACGACCTGCTGAGCAGATACATCCATATGTGTCACTTTTTCTGGTGGCATACGTACGAAGTCACCTTGGTGACGTACAGATACGAATTCTTCAGTCAGGTTACCATCTTTATCGACTGCAGAGTCGGCCTGTGCGATCACAGTACCTACTTCTTCGATTGCAGACAGGTATTCAACTTCGTCTGTTACACGACCATCAACAACTTTACGATACGGAGTTTCCAGGAAACCGAAGTTGTTACATTTTGCATAAACAGAAAGCGAGTTGATCAAACCAATGTTTGGACCTTCAGGCGTTTCAATTGGACAAACACGACCGTAGTGAGTTTGGTGTACGTCACGGACTTCGAAGCCCGCACGTTCACGTGTCAAACCACCAGGACCAAGTGCTGATACACGACGCTTGTGGGTAATTTCAGATAACGGGTTGTTTTGGTCCATGAACTGAGACAACTGGCTTGAACCAAAGAATTCTTTGATTGCAGCAGCCACTGGCTTCGCATTGATCAGGTCTTGCGGAGACAGATTATCAGTTTCAGCTTGAGACAAACGTTCTTTAACAGCACGTTCTACACGAACCAGACCTACACGGAATTGGTTCTCAGTCATTTCACCCACAGAACGAACACGACGGTTACCCAAGTGGTCGATATCGTCGACTTCACCTTTACCGTTACGAATTTCAACTAATGTTTTCAGTACATCAGTGATATCGTCGTTCGAGAGAATACCTTCAACTTCACGTGACTTCTGATCTGTACCTACTTCGTAAGGACGACCTAAACGACGGTTAAACTTCATACGACCGACTGGAGACAGGTCATAACGCTCAGAAGAGAAGAACAGGTTGTTGAATAGGTTTTCAGCAGCTTCCTTTGTTGGTGGCTCGCCTGGACGCATTACTTTGTAGATTTCTACAAGTGCTTCTTCACGACCTGTGGTCGTATCTGCACGTAATGTATCTGCGATGAATGAACCACGGTCGATGTCATTTGTGAACAGTAAGTTAAACTGCTTCACGCCGCCTTCTGCAATTTTCACCATGATTTCATGGCTTAATACAGTATTGGCTGCGATTACATCGCCATCTTTGAGCTGGATGTCTTCGGCTGTGATACGCTCGTACAGGTATTCATCAGGCACTGCAAGTTTTTCAAGACCTGAAGCTTCCATTTGACGTACGTGACGTGCGTTAATACGTTTACCTTGTTCAACAATGATCTTGCCATCTTTGTCAGCAATATCAAATTGTGCCATTTCGCCACGCAGGCGTTCTGGAACAAGGTCAATCTGATAGCTACCCATATCAAGATATACAGGCACTTTCTCATAGAACATGTTCAGAATTTGTTCGTTGTTATAACCCAAGGCACGAAGTACCACAGTCGCAAGTAATTTACGACGACGGTCAATACGTACGTAAACTAGGTCTTTAGCATCGAATTCAAAGTCTAACCATGAACCACGGTAAGGAATGATACGCGCAGAATAAAGGACTTTACCACTTGAGTGAGTTTTACCTTTATCGTGGTCAAAGAATACGCCTGGTGAACGGTGTAATTGAGATACGATTACACGCTCGGTACCGTTAATAACGAAAGTACCGTTATCCGTCATCAATGGCATTTCGCCCATATAGACTTCTTGTTCACGTACGTCTTTGATTGATTTCGTTTCACGATCTTTCAGGATCAAACGAATCTTCACACGCATTGGCGCTGCATAAGTTGAGCCACGAAGAATACATTCGCGTACGTCAAACTCAGGCTTACCAAGACTATACTCAACAAATTCTAAAGCAGCATTGCCAGAATAACTTTCAATAGGAAAAACTGAACGAAATGCGGCTTGGAGACCGATATCTTCGCGGTTTTTTGGTGATTTGCCATCTTGTAAGAATGTTCTGTACGAGTCGACTTGAATCGCGAGCAAGTACGGAGCATCCATGACGCTAGGCAATTTACCAAAATTCTTACGGATCCGTTTCTTTTCGGTATATGAGTATGCCATCTGGAGTCCTCGGAAAGTGTAAACTAAGCCCGCCTGCAGAACGGGCTCAGAAGGAATTACGCTGGCCGATATGGCCACCACTCTTTACAAATGCTGCAATTTTTAGTGGTATTAAAACGCTTAACAATATTTTTTTACTGCAAAAATATTGGTAAGCGTTTGATCAATTATGTTTGTTTTTAAATTTGTATGAATTTCTATCACGCAAACAAAAATCGAGCCGATTATTGTAACGCAAAAAGGCTGATGACCCAAGAGCCATCAGCCAATTTTTGGAGCCGATTATAAAAAAACCGACTCCCTTAAGAAATTACTTAAGAGTAACTGTAGCACCAGCTTCTTCAAGTTTCTTCTTAAGCTCTTCGCCTTCTTCTTTAGAAACGCCTTCTTTAAGAACTGCAGGTGCGCCTTCAACCATGTCTTTAGCTTCTTTCAAGCCAAGGCCAGTAGCTTCACGAACTGCTTTAATTACAGCAACTTTGTTCGCACCGAAAGAAGTCAACTCAACGTTGAATTCTGATTGTTCTTCAGCAGCAGCAGCAGCGCCTGGAGCAGCAGCAACAGCTACAGCAGCAGCAGATACGTTGAATTTCTCTTCGAAAGCAGAGATAAGTTCAACAAGTTCAAGAACAGTTTTTTCTGCAACTGCGTTTAGGATTTCTTCGTTAGTTAAAGCCATGAGAATAACTCCAAATGGAAATTGAATGGTGTGGAAATAAATTTAAGCTTATGCAGCTTCTGACTCGTTTTTCTCTTTGAGCGCAGTAATAAGGCGACCCAATTTCGAAATAGGAGCTTGAAGAACGTTTGCAAGCATAGTAAGCGCTTTTTCTTGGTTCGGAAGATTCGCGATCACGCTAACTTCAGCACCTTGATAAACCTTGCCATCAAATGCAGCAGCTTTAAGTTCGAATGCTTTGTTAGTTTTTGCGAATTCTTCGAACAAGCGTGCAGCTGCACCCATGTCGTCTTCAGAAGTCGAGAAAGCTAAGATTGTTGGGCCAACAAGGTTGTCGTTCAAGATATTGAATTGAGTATCTTGAAGAGCACGTTTAGCCAAAGTGTTACGCACGATACGTGTGTGAACACCTAGTTTACGAGCTTCAACACGTAGAGCAGTTAATTGCTCAACTGTTAAACCTTGGTAGTCAGCAACAACAGCGGCAAATGCAGTAGAAGCAACTTCAGCTACTTCAGCTACGATCTGTTTTTTGCCTTCAATAAGAAGAGCCATTGTAAAACCTCCTAACGGTGATTTATGTACTTCAGAGAAGCACACTCCCAATTCGCAAGTCCATCACTGGACCTACACGCGGAGGATGAACAAATCACACCACCGCGTCTACGCAGGCTGAGCTATTAAGAGGAGAGCATAAAACTCCCCTCGCCTGAGGTCTTTGACGCTGATAAATTCTCATTTATCAATTCAAAGTTTGCCTGAGGGGCGAATCAGCAAAGCAACGCTTTGCCGACACGCAAGACGAGAAGCTATGCTTCGAGTGAAGCTCATTTCTTATCTTGCGTAAAAATCAAAGCAGCGCTTTGATTTTTACTCAGGGCTTTAAAATTCTGTATAAGTTTAAAACTTATTTAGAAACGTTTTGAACATCAACGATCAAACCAGGACCCATAGTAGAGCTTAGAGTGATCTTTTGGATGTAAATACCTTTAGAAGTAGCAGGTTTTGCTTTCTTAAGGTCAGCTACAAGAGCTTCAACGTTTTGACGAACAGCTTCTGCAGAGAAACCTACTTGACCGATCGCAGCGTGGATAATACCCGCTTTGTCTACACGGTAACGTGCTTGACCAGCTTTTGCATTTTTAACTGCAGTAGCAACGTCAGGAGTTACAGTACCCACTTTAGGGTTTGGCATTAAGCCACGTGGACCAAGGATCGTACCAAGTTTACCTACAACGCGCATTGCATCCGGAGCTGCAATTACTACGTCAAAGTCAAGGTTACCCGCTTGGATGCTTTCAGCAAGATCGTCGAAACCAACAACGTCTGCGCCTTCAGCTTTAGCAGCTTCTGCAGCAGCGCCTTGAGCGAATACAGCTACACGTACAGTTTTACCAGTACCTGCAGGAAGAGTAGTCGCGCCACGAACAACCTGGTCAGATTTACGAGGGTCAACACCTAGATTAACAGCGATATCCAAAGATTCTTTGAATTTCGCAGCTGGAAGGTTAGTAAGAACTTCTACAGCTTCTTCTAAAGTGTAAACTTTTTGCGCTTCAATCGCAGCAGCAATGGCTTTTTGACGTTTAGTTAACTTTGCCATGTCTTATAGCTCCACTTCCAAGCCCATAGAACGTGCAGAACCAGCGATGGTACGAACACGTGCGTCTAAATCAGCACCAGTAAGATCTGGTTCTTTAGTAGTCGCAATTTCTTCTAACTGAGCGCGAGTCAACTTACCAACTTTAGTTTTGTTAGGTACAGCTGAACCTTTTTGGATACCAGCAGCTTTCTTAAGAAGAATCGCAGCAGGTGGAGTTTTCATGATGAAAGTGAACGACTTGTCGTTGTACACAGTGATCACGACTGGAATTGGCAGACCAGCTTCAAGCTTTTGAGTAGCAGCGTTGAATTCTTTACAGAATGCCATGATGTTAACACCACGTTGACCTAGTGCAGGACCAATCGGTGGAGATGGATTCGCTTTACCAGCTGGAACTTGCAGCTTGATATAGCCGTCAATCTTCTTAGCCATTTCAAATTACCTCTGGGTGCAAACGCCGATGAAGGCTCCCCAATGATTTCTACGTAACGATAACCGTTACAACAACAATGCCCGATCCTTTAACAAATCGGGCGTTTTCAACCAATAACGATTAGATTGTTTTTTCGACTTGGCGAAATTCCAATTCAACCTGAGTTGGTCGGTTAAATACATTGATTGTCAGCGTTAAGCGTGACTTTTCGTACTGAACTTCTTCCACCACACCTTTAAAGTCTGTGAATGGACCGTCAATAACGAGTAATTCTTCGCCTGGTTCAAACATCGTCTTAGGACGAGGTGCTTCACCAGTATTGCGTACACGCGCAAGAATCGCATCAGCTTCTTTTTGCGTAATTGGTGCCGGTTTTTCTGCCGTACCACCAATGAAACCGAGTACTTTTGGACATTCTTTAACAATGTGCCAGGTTTCATCGTTCATTTCCATTTCGACTAGAACATAGCCAGGGAAGAACTTACGCTCTGATTTACGTTTCTTACCATCCTTCATTTCCACTACTTCTTCAGTAGGGACCAGGACTTCACCAAAGCTATCGGCAACAGCGCTACGCTGGATTCGATCATTAAGCGAACGCATCACTTGTTTTTCATAACCAGAATAGGCATGAATAATGTACCAACGTTTCATAGCTCTCTTACCCGATAATAAACTTGATTAACCAGCCTAATACATAGTCAAAACACCATAAAACAACGGCTGCAATGACTACAACAACAAGAACATGCCATGAGGTAGTCACGGTCTCTTGTTTAGTAGGCCAAGTCACTCGACGGAGCTCAATTCGAGAGTCTTTCAACAAACGAACAAAGCCTTTGCCTTGATGGGTGGCGTATAATAAACCTAAAGCGCCTACGATACAAGCCAAAATCACCCCAACACGAACCCAAATATCATTCGCTGGCGCCCAGTATGCTGGCAAATATTGATTCACCATCATCGCACCACCTAACAAAATCAAGGCGATAACCCATAGAACAATGTCCAATGGAGAACCAGTCTTTACATCTACAGCAGGATTATTTCTTTGGGGAATTGCCGCGCCGCTCATTGCGTCACGTGATTTATCATTCGACATTTTTGTACTCGTCGTAGGTTTCGCGACTTATTATATGACCAGATTTGCCGACATCAAGCGTCTTTTAATAAAAAATGATGGCAGGTCAGGAGGGACTCGAACCCCCAACATTCGGTTTTGGAGACCGACGCTCTACCAATTGAACTACTGACCTTCAAAAAGACAGACTGGAGCCGAGGCTCCAGTCAATATCTTATACTACATTATGCAGTAACTTTAGCAACTACACCAGCACCAACTGTACGACCGCCTTCACGGATCGCAAAACGTAGACCTGGGTCCATTGCGATTGGGTGGATCAGCTCTACTGACATCTCAACGTTGTCACCAGGCATAACCATTTCAACGCCTTCTTTAAGCGCGATCGCACCAGTTACGTCAGTTGTACGGAAGTAGAACTGTGGACGGTAACCGTTAAGGAATGGAGTATGACGACCACCTTCTTCTTTAGAAAGTACGTATACTTCTGCATCGAATTTAGTGTGCGGCTTGATTGTACCTGGTTTAGCAAGTACTTGACCACGTTGTACGTCTTCACGCTTAGTACCACGAAGAAGAACACCACAGTTCTCGCCCGCACGGCCTTCGTCAAGAAGTTTACGGAACATTTCAACGCCAGTTACAGTTGTTTTAACTGTATCTTTGATACCAACGATTTCAACTTCTTCGCCTACTTTAACGATACCAGTCTCAACACGGCCAGTTACTACTGTACCACGACCTGAGATTGAGAATACGTCTTCGATTGGCATAAGGAATGCTTGGTCGATAGCACGTTCTGGCTCTGGGATGTAAGAGTCAAGCGCTTCAACAAGAGCTACAACTGCAGATTCACCATACTGACCAGCATCACCGTTAAGTGCAAGAAGAGCAGAACCACGGATAACTGGAGTGTCATCACCTGGGAAGTCGTAAGTAGAAAGAAGTTCACGAACTTCCATTTCAACCAGCTCAAGAAGCTCTTCGTCGTCTACAAGGTCGCATTTGTTCAAGAATACAACGATGTAAGGTACACCTACCTGACGAGAAAGAAGGATGTGTTCACGAGTTTGTGGCATAGGACCATCAGTCGCAGCACATACAAGGATCGCGCCGTCCATCTGAGCAGCACCAGTAATCATGTTTTTAACATAATCGGCGTGGCCCGGGCAGTCTACGTGAGCGTAGTGACGAGTTGGAGAATCGTATTCTACGTGAGAAGTATTAATTGTAATACCACGTGCTTTTTCTTCTGGTGCAGAGTCAATTGCAGCGTAGTCTTTCGCTTCACCACCGAATTGCTTCGCACATACAGTTGCAATCGCAGCTGTTAAAGTTGTTTTACCATGGTCAACGTGACCAATTGTGCCCACGTTAACGTGTGGCTTATTACGTTCAAACTTAGCCTTAGCCATGTTCATCTTCCTCGTTTACGTCGAACACAATTCTGAGTAAAACTCAGCTCCGACATATCGCCTAAAAAAATCAAACGCCCAATACTTGAAAAGCAGACTAAATAGCCTGCTTTTGGAATCTTTTGCAACAATGTTGCGATAAACTGTAATCTGGAGCTCTTATCGAGATTTGAACTCGAGACCTCTCCCTTACCAAGGGAGTGCTCTACCACTGAGCTATAAGAGCATAATAAGTACTTCAATGGAGCGGGAGACGAGGGTCGAACTCGCGACATGTAGCTTGGAAGGCTACCGCTCTACCAACTGAGCTACTCCCGCACGATGTTGGTACAAACCACTTATTGAAGTCTTAAAATTGGTGGTGAGGGAAGGATTCGAACCTTCGAAACTTTCGTAGCGGAGTTACAGTCCGCCCCCTTTGACCGCTCGGGAACCTCACCATTTTTTACACTTACATCAGTGCTGTTCTTTACTCTGCACTAGAAACTCTCTAAGATGGTGCCGGCACACGGATTCGAACTGTGGACCTACTGATTACAAGTCAGTTGCTCTACCAACTGAGCTATGCCGGCGTTTCTTAGTGTTTCGTACGTTTCGTATCGGAACGGTGTGCAGTTTAGCAAAACTCAGAAACCATGCAAGTGTTTTTTTCAAAAAAACCGTCAAAAACTCATAAAATCAACCCGTTTGATGATAATTCAACCGCTTTAATCACTGCGCGAGCTTTTATTTGGGTTTCATTCCACTCAGATTCAGGATTTGAGTCGGCAACAAGCCCTGCTCCAGCCTGAACATAGACCTTATTTTCACGAATTACACAGGTACGAATCGCAATCGACATGTCCATTTCGCCGTGCCAGCCTAAATAACCAACAGCACCACCGAAAATTCCGCGTTTTACCGGCTCAACTTCGTCAATAATTTCCATAGCCCGGATTTTTGGGGCGCCAGAAAGTGTCCCGGCAGGGAAAGTTGCTTTAAAAACATCCAGTGCATCGACATCATCACGCACTTCACCTTGTACATTCGAGACAATATGCATCACATGCGAATAACGTTCGATCACCATTTGATCAGTTACTTGCACTTTACCGATTTTTGACACCCGACCAACATCATTTCGCCCCAGATCAATCAGCATTAAATGCTCGGCAATCTCTTTTTCATCAGAAAGTAAATCTTTTTCTAATGCCAGATCTTCCTCTTTGGTCTTGCCACGTGGGCGCGTACCTGCCAATGGACGTACTGTGGCAATGCCATTTTCCAGACGTGACAGAATCTCAGGTGAAGAACCGACAATATGGAACGGTGTATTGTTTCCTAATGTCTGCCCTTGCACCAAGAACAGATATGGAGAGGGATTAAGATGACGTAAGGCACGATAAACCTGCAAAGGCTCACCATCGAAATCAGAGACCATACGATGCCCGGGCACTACCTGCATCACATCACCAGCACGGATGTATTCTTTGACTTTCTCAATAGAAGCCAAGAAGTTGTCGTGCCCGGTTAAGGACTCAAAATGTGGCGGCGTATGTTTTTCTGCTTTTAAGCTAATCGGCGTTGCAAGAATATCTTCTAATTCATTTAATTGTTCATGTGCTTTTTCATAAGCCTTAGCATCATTCGCATCGGCATGCACAATCAGGAACAAGGTATCTTTTAAGTTATCAAATACGATTACGGTTTTAGATAGCATCATCCAGATATCTGGCAAACCCACCGGATCGGCCTCAGGGACATTATTCAGCTTTGGCTCGATATAACGTACCGAGTCATAGCCAAAGTAACCAACCAGACCACCAGTAAAACTTGGTAAAGCAGGCAAGTCTGCTTGAGTAGGCACTTTAAACTGTGCCTGAAAGTCGCGAATATATTGGAAAGGGTCTGAACAGTGCTGCTTTTCAATCGAGCCATCAGCATGCTGTACCGTCAGTTCACCTGCGTTACAGGAGAACACCGTGGATTCACCTAAACCAATGATTGAATAACGTGCCCAGTTCTCACCACCTTCCACAGATTCAAACAGATAAGCCTGTTTGTGCTGTTTTAAACGGGCAAAGACTGAAAGTGGGGTTTCGGTATCCGCCAGACGCTGACGGTAAACAGGAATCAGATTATAGCCTTGCGCAGCAAGTTGCTGGAATTGTGCTTGAGATGTCATATGGTTTTTCTCTTTAAATTAGGGTTACTCAGTATGTAAATAGGATTGGACTGAGCGACGCCATCGAAAAACCTTACAACTATTCATTTGAATTCCCTAATACCCTAATTAAGCCAGCAGTTCACGTAGATCATCCACAATTTCCTGAGGATGACTGTCTGCTATATTTTCACCATGATTATAGCCATAGCTGACTACAATACAATCTATACCGGCACGGCGTGCAGCTTCGACATCATTGACCGAGTCACCAATCATCAGCACCTGCTCTTTACTGACAGCATAATGCTCGACACAATGCAGCAACTGCCGTGGATCCGGCTTACGCTCGCTAAAGCGGTCGCCCCCAATGGTGTCATCAAAATATTTCGCCATATCTAAAATATCTAAAATACTGCGTGCCGGCTGTTCTGGCTTGTTAGTCACGCAAATGAGCTTCTTGCCCTGCGCTTTACCCCATTTTAAAAATTCAATAATGCCCGGAAATGGCACAGTATCGACGCAGGGATCAGCATTGTAGATTTCCAGGAAAGTATTAAGTAATTCCTGATGCTGTGCTGGATCCAAACTTGCAGTCAGGTGCAAAAGCACACTTTCACAAAACTTCGAAGTGCCCTTGCCAATCCAGACTCGCACCTGTTCTTCAGTGACAAAAGGCAGTTGCAGCACATTTAAGCTCATATTCATGGCACGATACAGGTCAGAAGCCGAATCTACTAAGGTTCCATCCAGATCAAATAAAATCAGCTCACGTTTATCCAGTTGTGCGATAGACATTTCTACCCTCTTTATGTTTATTCATTATGCAGCCACAAAAAAGGCATGCGATTGCATGCCTTGATTGTAACCAATACTCGGCTTATTTAAAGAATAGCCAAGCCATAATTGCTAAAATCACAATAACAATTAAAGAAACCAAACCGACTGAAGCATTTTTTTGCTGTTCCTTGGCTTCTTCTACACGAGAAATCGGCTGTTCAACAGGAATTGGCGTTGGCTCAGGTTTGACTGCACTGAGGTCAACCCCTTCAGGAATTGGAGCAGGCTTAGGTACACCGACACCTGTTGGCATACCATCACGTGTTAATTGAACACTTGCATCACGCTCTTTCAGCTCCGGCATGCCTTGCTCATTCATCTGATGAGCAGCAGTCTTCTCAGCAGCCTCTTCAATAATACGTTCAGCCGTCTGTTCTAATTCAGGCTCAACCATAACTTCTTGTGCTGGCTCAAGCACAGAGAATTTCAGACTGGCAAACTGTACAATATCACCCTGTTTCAGCAATGCTTCTGAATCAATGCGCATATCATTAACAAAGGTTCCATTCGAAGAACCCAGGTCTTGTACCCACAGCGCATCTTCCTTCAGCAAGAAGGCAGCATGCTTACGTGAGATTTCTGCAGCCTGCAACACAATATCTGCCGCCTGATGACGGCCCACCAGCATGTCACGGTCAATGCTAATTTCCTGTCCCGTCAAATCACCAGTAATGGCTTGAATTTTCCAAGTCATAACATCCACTTCTCTTTTATTCTGTTACCTTGATCATAACATGCTGCCTACAACGACCGCACGTCTAGCTTTTCGGACGCAACGTCGTGGTTGTCACTGTATTTCGCGTTTTTTCTACATTTTGTACGGGTTGCGCAGATTGCTGCTGTACCACAGGTTCAATCGCGACTGGCGTGGTCACCACAGCCTGAGGCTGGGTCTGAACCGGCGCACTTGGTACGGTCTGATAACTTGATCTTACAGGTGTTTTAGAAACAGGTAGGCGTTGTTGATAAACATCATCCAGGCTTTCTGGCAATTTGGCAAAATTACCATCGGAATCTAAAGCTAACTGTAAACTATAGAGCTGACTGTAGCGCTGCTGGGAAATCTTACGCACTTCATTTTTATCGCCCACAATCGTTGGGTGAATAAAAATCAGCAGGTTACGCTTCTGATTAGATTTGCCTTCTGAGCGGAATAAACGCCCCAGACCCGGGATCGCACCCAAACCCGGTACTGCCTGACGGCCATAGCTGATGTTATCCGAAATCAGACCACCGAGTACAATGGTTTGACCATGTTCGGCCAGAATTGAAGTTTTAATCGCACGTTTACTGGTCACCAGATCTTGTGCCTGCCCCTTATCACGTGCAACTGCAGAAACTTCCTGCTCGACTTCCAGACGCACGGTACCATTTTCACCAATATGAGGAATGACTTTGAGTGTCACACCAACATCTTTACGTTCAATAGTGGTATAGGGGTTGGCAACACCTGCTGCACCCGTAGAAACTGAACCTGTTACAAATGGGACGTTTTCACCCACGACAATATAAGCTTCTTCATTATCCATGGTCACAATCGACGGCGTAGACAGTAGATTGGATTTCGTCGTTTCTTTCAATGCCTGAATCAGTGCACCATAGAGCTTTCGCGAACCATCACTACCTTCACGATAATCACCAATCACCACTGATGTCCCAGTACCAATTGCACTCCCCGCACCTGCAGCACCACCGGTCAGATAACCGGCAGCAATATTTTTCAGACTGGCACCAAAATTATCAAAGTTAATCAGACCAATACCACTACTCAGATCACCAAGTGCCCACTGCACACCAAGCTGATCAGCATCCGTACCTTCCACTTCCATAATCGCGGCTTCAATTAATACCTGCTGACGACGCGTATCCAGCTGATTAATCGCTGACTCGATTTCACGCATCAGTTGTGGATCAGCCTTCACTACCAACGAGTTTTGGGTCGCATCCGCAATAATACTGACACCATTGGCATTAAAACTGGTAATCCCTTGCTGGCTATTCCCTAATCCTGAATTCAGCTGAATCCCGGAAGTAGAACCGTCCTGAGACATATTAGATGCAGAGCTGCTATTGCCCAGTGTATTCAGCGAAGTTCCTGCGGAGCTATTCTCTGAAGAAGAACTCGAACGACCTAAAGCCTGTCCAGAAACCAGCCCTTGCAGAATTTCAGCCAGGTTTTTAGCACTGGCATATTTTAGACGAAATACTTTGAGACCACCTAAACGATCTGCTGCAGGCACATCCAGCGTTTCAATCATCTGGCGAATACGTTTACGCGTCGCAGTATCACCCTTGATGATAATCCGGTTGGTTCGCTGATCTGCCATCACCCGCACACGAGAACCTTTAAGATCCTTGGCAACACCTGTAGCTGTCATAGACTCAATCAAACCAATCATTTCCTCAGCCTGACTCGACTGCAAGCTAATAGCTTCCAGATCATTCTGACCGGTGCCATCCAGATTACGCACAATCGTTTCTAGTTGATAAATATTACTGGCACGATCAGAGACAATTAAGGCATTGGTTCCCGGCACAGCTGCTAAATGGGCAAACTGTGGCATCAATGGACGTAGCGCTGGAATCAGGTCATTCGGATTGGTATTTTCCAACCAGATTACCCGGGTTACGATCTGGTCACCAGTGGCACGGTTACGGGCATCATAAGGGATACCGGAATTCTTGACGTTATTGTCCGGCACCAGTTTGATGGTATTCCCGGAGGGGATCGCCACCACCCCATTGACATTCAACACCCCAAGAAACAGGTCATAAACTTCAGCCCGGTTTAATGCCCGGTTTGAAATGACTGTGACGTTGCCGCGCACCCGTGGATCAACGGCAAAATTTTTCCCCGTAATATCGGCTACTTCATTAATAAAAGCAGCTAGGTCTGCGTCACGCAGATTGATTTTCCAGGTCTGCGCATACGTTGCGGTACTGACCATAGCCACCAGAGGTGCGGCAACACAAAGCGCCCATGCTGATCGATTATTATTAAATAAAGCCATAAACCTAAATGCTTCCCAACCCTATATGTGATGACACATCACTTTAAATCTTGTTGAATGGTCATCACCTGATCACCACGTTTAATTTCGAGTTTTACCTGGCCCTGCTGTCGTGCCTGTTCCAGCAACTGCGCTTCAGATTGTCCCGCAGTGACGGTCTGACCATTCAGAGATACAATCCGGTCACCCGGTCTGAGACCGAGACGGTTACGCAGTATTGCCGGAGTCCGCGAAGTGACCTCATAACCGCCTTCACCAGCAGAAACGCCCATATTTTCCAGATACTGTTCGCGGTTTTCATTCATCTGCTGAATCGCGCGACTAATTTCATTCTGTGGTGAAGCAGGCTCATTATTGGGCTGATTCGCTGCTCTACCCCCACTCGAGGATGAAGATGAACGACCCTTCTTCTGCTCATTACTTTGCCAAGGCTGATTCAGGCCATTTTCCAAACCCTTAAAGAATACTTCCTTACTCGCACCATTTTTCTGACGAATGACCACCCGATCCCAGTACACCTCAGCCAGCTCATAGCCGGTATTACCGAAGCTCTCGCCGACACGATACCGGTCGACCTGATCATTCAGCTTTAATACTGCTGAAGATAAATAGCTTGGACTGGCAACCATTACCCCTTGTAGCAGAATATTGGAGACTTCCGCACTCGCTGCAGTTTGTCCAGTTTCCTGAAATAATGAAAAAGAGCTGATATTCGGAATCCGTGGCTGCTGTGAGCCCAGCTCCACTCGTTCCAGTTGCAAAGCTTGAGGCGGTGCAACAACCAGCCAGAATAGCGCTGCCAGCTTCCAGCATAAATACAGAATCAGCAAAACTAAAAGTGCGGGTGCAGCTTTATTAAAAGACTGTAAATCCAGTTGTTTCAATTTATCTATATCAATGGCCATCAGTTCAGGCCTCCCATCAGCGGCTGACGGGTGCTGATAACATAAGTATCCAGCCCCGCTTTACCTTCATAGGAAGGAACATTCAGTAACATACGCTGGGTCAGTTGCACATTCAGCATCAGATCGGGATCAAGTTCAATATTCAGCATTTTCTGATCACGACTATCGCGAACATCCAGCAATAATTTGCCTGACTCATCTGCCAACTTCCCGGCAAGAACAGGAACACTCATCCGTTCTTGACGCTGTGCAAAGGTATAGATCAACTCCCCCCCTGTCCAATTTAACTGACCATTGACATCACTAAAGCCATTTTGTTTCTTATATTTAAAATCAAGCTGCTTAAATTGAATCGCATTGGTTGGCCATTGCCAGTCTGCCAGATGTTTCAGGGTTTCTGGTGCCAGCTGTCCTTCCAGATTCTTTACGACTAGCGTTTTGCTCAAGCCGTAAGCCATGACACCGGCAATTTTAGTATTGCCGCTATGTACTTCCATATCTGCCCCGAGACGCCATAACAACAAATCCAATGGACGAACCTGCCAGTTCAGACTGCCACGCAATTGACCTTTTTTCCAGTCAGCACTGCCCTGCCAGATATTGCCACTGACGTTATGCAGTACCTGATTATTTTTATAAAATTTTGAAATCAGCCAGGCAGCAGGCACCTGCAAAACTACAAAAATAAAAAAGGCGACTATGGCAAGAATTAACCATTTGAAAGTTTTCGGTTTACTGCTCATCCCACCCCAACCAATCCATCAATTTCAGTTCCTGGTTATCATTCTTTTCTTATATAAGCACATTATGCATACTTTTCTCACCACGCCAATTGATAGGCATAAAAAAACCAAGCAATGATGCTTGGTTAAAGATGCATAGGTCATCTCCATGACCGACCTATGATGACATTCATAATCGAATCTTTAGATCAGGAAATCTTCCAGCTTGGCACCTTTTTCCAGTTCTGCAACCAACCAGCGTGGCTGTTTACCACGACCTGTCCAGGTCTCTTCCGGATTTGCCTTACTGCGATAGCGTGGTTCTACAGTCTTACGAGATGATTTCTTACGCTTAGAGGCACCATACTCGAGCAACTGCTCAATGGTCATATCTACTTTTTCTGCAATGCTTAATACCTGATTATAAGCATCTTCAATTTCCTGGTCTTTTTTAGACGCAATTAATGCTTCAGCTTCAGCTTGTAAGCGCTTTAACTCTTCAACTGATAAATTCGTAATGTCTGGCATCACTCTCTCCATAAAAATAATATTATTCGTTTTATAAATAACTTTTTCATAGTATTTGGGTTGAATAAAATATTCAATAAAAAAATTTAAACGGATAACAACAAATAATAAATTTAATTACAAAATTAAATAATTTTGTGGTGTTCTAAAGTATATGTTCGGCCGTCTTCTCTAAGTTTCTTATTATTTCCTGTACCTCTTCAGGAATTGGCATTTTCTGCATGGTATTTTTATTTATACAAACCAGAGCTGCTTCAGAAATTGCGACTACACTCTGCTGCTGCTCACTCCATAATAAATAACTCATACGAAATGATGTAGTACCCATCTCTTCAATACGTACCCCGATTTTAAGTTGATCTGGATAAACCACTGGCTTTAAATAACGACATTGATTGGTTACAACAACAGTTAATAATGGACCAAGCAGTATATTTAATCGAGCCAGATAAGCCAGTCGGGCACTTTCAATATAACGATAATACACCGCATTATTAACATGACCGAAAGCATCCATATCTCCCCAGGCCACGCGTTGCTCAAAAATCACCGGATAGTGCGCGAGTGATTCCATATATACTTCCCCTATATTCTTGTATCAATAAAATTGGCATTTGATTCAAACACCTGATTCAGTTGTTGTTGTAGTTCATCCTGCCCCTGTAAAGCAGATTTAATACGCAGATAACTCATACGTACATCATCTGGATAAAGTGCAAGAAGTTGCTGGGCCTCATCCACTCGACCTGCAGCTTGCAGCACATGCCATTTGGCAAAAGTTAATACCGGCACTGCTGTATATTTTTCTTCCCATAATGAAATTTGCTGGTTAATAATTTCATTATCAGGGTTTTGTCGAAGTAATTGTTGCTGGAACCATAAATAAAATACATCCTGATTAAATTGTTGTTCCAGTAAATGCACTGCTAGGGCTTCATGCTCGGCACCCATTTCAGGCATTTTAAATAATAATTTCAACCACAATAATTTGACTGCATAGTCACGCGTAAATATCTCTTCACTTAAGTCAAAATAACGCTGTTGTAAATATTTTAAATCTTCCTGATCCGCTTGCTCAAAAGCCAGCAACAATTGTTCCAGCCAAAGTGTTTTAGTATTTTGTTCTAAATGACCATATTGGGTTGATCTTAAATATAACCAGGGAAACTGTAAAGCAAATTGCCCCCATAATTTAGTTAATCGCTGCTCATAAGCTGATTTAACTTTAAACAGCCATGGAGATAATTCATGCTGATTTAAAAATTCCAGATGGGTTAATGCCTGCTGACCATCCTGTTGCGATAAATACACTTCAATACGCTGTAATTCAGCCAGTTCAAATGCCATCGGATTGGAATGATTTAAAGATTCCAAAGCCTCATCAAAATTCTGCTGCCCCCAAGATAATCGCGCATGGATAATATCTTTTAATAATCCGGATTGGGCGAAAGACTGCTGAATAAAATTACGTTGGTCCTGTGAGGCATTGAGTAGCCACACCACTGCCAGTTGCTCATAAGGATGCAAATGATGAAAGCTAAAAACGCGCTGTTTCTTGCGCTGCTCGCGATTCAGATAACGCGTAACTGCATACCACAGCATATGCATGACAAAGCTGATAATGACCAGTAGTGCTGCCAGTATCCACAGGCTGGTCTGTACTTGCCAGTTACGCCAGTAAAGATAGACATAACCCGGTCCATGACCGTAACTGAGTAGACTTAAAGCCGCAATACCGAGCAGACTGACAAATAAATAAGCAAGCAGAATCTGTTTCATACGCGATCAGCTCATTAAGGTACGGGCATTCAAAGGAGGAACTGGTGTCAGCGGTATGCTACGGATTTGTTCCAGCTGTTTAATCCATTGCTGGCTTTTCACATCCGGCAATTGTTTGAGTACTTCAGCCACGGCACCAAGCGATTGTTGGAAAGGAATTTGCTGCCCTTGCTGTAGCGCATTTTGCGCCATCAATAAACGCAATTGTGCTTCTTTTAGCACTAGTCCTCGCTGCATTAACACCGTACTTGGCTGCTGTGCAGCTTCAATCTGAATCAGATTGCGCCAGAAGGAACCACTCTCTGCGGGCGTGGTACTGTGCTGGGCTTTTAGTTCCTTGGCAATTTCAGCATCCATTTGATTCAGTAAATCTCGGATCCTGTTCTGCTGTACCAGGCGACTATTGATGAATTGTTGTAGCATCACCTGATCTTTGCTGAGCACCCGCTCCAGACTGTCTAATAAAGCTGGTGCAAGTGTATAGTTCGGCAAATCCAGTTGCAGTTGACTGATTTTTTCCAGTGCTGTGCTGTATTGCTGCTGCTGCAAAGCAAACTCAATCAGGCTGAGTTGCTGACGAACCAGTTCAACATCATGTGACTCAGGAGCAATTGCCACCTGTGAGTTAGGTGTAGCTGATATACTTTGGCGCTGTTCAGCGACCTGCCGTTTAAGTGCAACAACATTGTCATTCAAGCTGGCATTTTTCTGCTGCAATAGAGTGAAGCTGGAACTGAGTTCTGTATGGGCCTGGCGCAAACTAAACAGGTCATAACTGATTTTTGCCATCCAGGTAAACGCCACAATGAACAGCACGATTAAAATTTTCTTCATGAGTTCCCCAGCACTCGCTTCATCTCCCGTACGATCACATCGCTGCTTAAGCTCTCAAGTTGTACATACTCAAATGCGGCAGCATGATGTTGACGGTATTCCCCTAAAATAGCAGCCAAACGTGGGCCTAAAACCAAATAAATTCCCTTGCTGATCAAGGATATTTCTTGTTGTAATAGCTGCAACCAGTTTAACCAGCTGGCTTCACTACTAATCAATACCATATAGTGGCTATCGTGCTGTAATTGAGGTAAGAGTTCAGCTATGGTGTGTTGTGACTGAAGTGGACACTGACGCTGATACAGTACAAAATTTAGCACCTCAACGCCCTGCTGACGTAAATGGTCCATCATGAATAATCGACCACCCTCACCTCGCCAGAAAGCGATAACAGCATCATTATCAAGACGATCCAGGATCGGTAACTGTAGCATTCCTTCAGAGGTTTCAACCTCCGGCACATGACTTTGAATACCATATTGCAGTAATGCCTGCTCAGTGCTTCGCCCTACAGCAATCCACTGAATATGGGCTAATAGAGCCAGTTCAATACCTGCCTGCACCAAATATTGCATACCAAACTGCACCGCAGTCGGACTCACCACCACAATCACTTGAGCCCGGCACAACTGCTGATACAGACTCGCCAATTCTGCTGAATAAGACCGTGCAACCAGCTCTAGCAAAGGTAGCTCCACCACAGGAATTTGTACTGCCTGCAACTGCTGTGTGAGTCGAACAGCACGATCCTGAGGGCGGGTATTAATAAACAGCATGAATTTTATGAATACAGTGCTTTAAGCAAATCGCCTGCACCTTGAGCCAATAAGTTCTGTGCCAAGGTTACACCCAGCTGCTCCGCTTGATTTGCTTCACCCTGTAGCTCTGCTTTTAATAAGGTTGCGCCATCCACACTACCAACACGACCTTCAATCGAAATTTGCCCCCTCTGTAATGTCGCATAGCCAGCAATCGGCACCTGACAACCACCTTCCAGATAGGCATTGAACGCGCGTTCAGCACGAACACAGGCATCGGTTTCAGCATGCAAGAGAGGCAAGATCAGATCCAGTACATTCTGGTCACCCTCACGACATTCCAGACCAAGCGCACCTTGTCCCACAGCTGGCAAGCTCACTGCAGGTTCAAGCGTATGACGAATACGATCCGCCAGTCCCAGACGTTTTAAACCGGCACTAGCAAGAATAATAGCATCATAATTGTCTGCATCGAGTTTCGACAGACGTGTGCCGACGTTACCTCGCAGATCAATAATCTCAAGATCCGGACGTGCTTTTAAAATCTGGCTCTTGCGACGCAGACTGGATGTTCCTACTTTAGCGCCCTGTGGCAGCTCGTCAAAGCTTGCATAGCGATTAGACACAAAGGCATCTAATGGATCTTCACGCTCGCAGATCACTGCAAGACTTAAGCCTTCAGGCAGTGCCATGGGCACATCTTTCATGGAATGCACGGCCAAGTCTGCACGACCATCCAGTAATGCAGCCTCAAGTTCTTTGACAAACAGGCCCTTGCCACCAATCTTTGCCAAAGGTGTATCGAGAATTTTATCGCCCTGTGTCACAAACGTGACCAACTCGACCTGAAGGTCAGCATGCAATTCCTGCAGACGTGCACGGATATGTTCCGCTTGCCACAATGCCAGAGGACTTTGTCGAGTTGCAATTTTTAGGGTCTTCATAAATTTCAAATACAGTGAATGAGAACAATAGTCTAAACTTAACCTGATCACTTTAAAATGCAAGTGAATTTATGCAAGTTTTAACTGCAACCCGACCCCATACGCTTCAGAGCTTATGAATGCGTTCACGTAAAAATGGCAAGTGACGTCGACTCACTGCAAGTCTTTCATCTAGCTCACGACAACGCACCTGGTACTGTCCCGAACTAACCACTTCCAGTCCATCCAGATAGTTCACAGACACCAGTGCATTGCGATGAATTCGGATAAAATTCTGGCCAAATTCCTGTTCCAAGTCCTTTAATGTTTCATCAATCAGGACACTGCCATTTTTATGTCGTACCGTGACATATTTCTGATCAGCCAGGAAATAGTAAATATTTTCCACAGGGACAAGCTCCACCCCGCGATAAGTCTTTGCCGCAATCTGATGGCGGCTGATATTGAGTTCTTCCATATTTTCTTTTTGTTTTAGTTGGCTCATCTGAGCTTGGGTAAGTTTGGTTAAATGCTCAAGTATCTGTGCTAACTCCTGTTGCATCACCGGTTTGAGCAAGTAGCCTTCTGCATTCGACTTGAACGCATCAAGCGCATGGTGGTCATAGGCCGTACAGAAAACAATTGCCGGCATTGGGTCAAGCTGACGCAGATGTTGTGCGCAACGCAGACCGTCCATTTCGGGCATTTGAATATCTAATAGAATGACATCGGGCTCATGCTGATGTGCCAGATCAAGGGCTTGCTGACCATGGGTTGCGGTTGCAACTACAGTATGGCCGAGCTGGCTGACCAGGCGTGCCAAGCGCTCTACAGCGAGTGGCTCATCATCACAGATTAGGATGTCCATTTATCCTCCTTCAGTTAACAGTATGTCATTGTTGTTAAGTTAACTGCATTTTATTGTTATTTATACTGATATTGCACAACCGTCGTAAAAATTCCCTTGCCGGCATAGGTTCTAAAGGTCACTGTCGGGCCATAATAAGCTTTCAGGCGCTGTCGAACATTTTCAATTGCAATACCATTCCCCCGCTTTAATGCTGCATAATCCTGTGAATATGGGTTTGTTATAATAATATTAATTTGATTTTGCAGGATTTCAATCAATACGCTTATCGTACTCTTTGTTAGAATTTTTTCAACTCCATGGAAAATACTATTTTCTAATAGGGGTTGTAAAGTCAGTAATGGAATTTGGACTTTTGAGTATAAGTCTTTGTTTTCTAATTTCCATTCGACCTGCAGGCGATCACCGAGTCGAATTTGCTCAATCTCCAGATAACGCTGACATAGATCAATTTCTTCCTGCAAGCTGACCAGCTTTAATTCCTGAAAACTGGCACGAAACAGTCGAGACAGATTGAGCAACATCTGTTCCGCTTTATCGGGATCAATGCTGATCAGGCTGATAGCGCTATTTAAACTATTAAATAAAAAATGCGGTTGAATCCGGGCCTGCATGGCCTGAATCCGTGAATTTAACTCACTATGGCGTTGACGTGTCCATTGTTCTCTTAAGTAAAGATAACGAAAACAGAAAGTTCCAAGCAAAATTCCAAAACTCAGGTGCATCCCGACCTGCTTAAAAGCAATTTCAGCTGTGAGGTCATACAAATGAAAATTTATGCCAAAATGTATCAGAATGTTTAAACTAACTGTCGTTAGCAACACGATAGTCTGTAATAACAAGAATCCGGTGATCAACGCAGATTTGATCCCCATACGATCAAAATACTGGTGAAACAGTTCTACACAAGCTGCAAATGATAGCAACACCCAGTTAATGTAGAGGATGTATTGCAGCAAGTGCATAAAATTGAGCGCTTGCCAGGACTGTGCTTCTGCCAGACTCAGTACTAGCGCCAGCACATTACCACCAACAAACAGCTCAAGCAGATAACGCCAATTGCCAATCTGGCTAAAAAAATAGGAAGATTTTTGCTGCCCCACCAGATCTGTAACAGATTGAGCAGATGGAACTTCGGCAACAGCCGTTGAATTTGCTATACTCTTTTTCGTTCTACTGCTTTTAATCTTATTGAGCCGACATGACCACATCTTCTAATTCCTCAAATCCATCACAAGCCCAGACTTCGGGTATGTGGGGCGGTCGTTTCTCTGAAGCGACTGATGCTTTTGTTGCTGAATTTACAGCATCTGTACAATTTGACCAACGTTTTTATAAACAAGATATTGCGGGTTCAATTGCGCATGCAACCATGCTTGCAAAAGTGGGCGTGCTGACTGAACAAGAACGTGATGACATCATTGAAGGCCTGACTGCGATTAAGGCAGATATTGAAGCAGGTAATTTCGAGTGGCGCATTGACCTTGAAGATGTGCACATGAATATTGAGTCACGTCTGACTCAGCGTATCGGCATCACAGGTAAAAAATTACATACTGGCCGTAGCCGTAATGACCAGGTCGCGACCGACATCCGTTTATATGTACGTGATGAAATCGATGCCATCCTAAAATTATTAGAGAAATTACAAAAAGGCATTTTGAGCTTAGCGGCGAAAAACACCAATACTATCATGCCTGGCTTTACTCACCTGCAAACTGCACAGCCTGTGACTTTTGGTCACCACTTGATGGCTTGGTTTGAAATGCTGGTACGTGACTCTGAGCGTCTAATCGACTGCCGTAAACGTGTTAACCGTATGCCGCTTGGTTCTGCTGCTTTAGCTGGTACCACTTATCCAATCGACCGTGCATATACAGCTGAGCTTCTAGGTTTTGAAGCAGTGGCTGAAAACTCGCTGGATGCAGTGTCTGACCGTGACTTCGGCATCGAATTCAATGCAGCAGCATCTTTAATCATGATGCATCTATCGCGCATGTCTGAAGAAATGATTCTGTGGACTTCTGCACAATTCAAATTTGTGAACATTCCGGATCGTTTCTGTACTGGTTCATCTATCATGCCACAGAAGAAAAACCCGGACGTACCTGAATTGATTCGTGGTAAGACTGGTCGTGTTTATGGCGACTTGATGAGCCTATTGACTTTAATGAAAGGTCAGCCATTAGCCTACAATAAAGACAACCAGGAAGACAAAGAACCACTATTTGATGCAATTGATACTGTGCGTGGTTCATTGATGGCATTCGCAGACATGATTCCTGCACTGGTTCCAAATATCGAAATCATGCGTGAAGCAGCACTTCGCGGTTTCTCGACCGCAACTGACCTGGCAGACTACCTGGTGAAAAATGGTGTTGCCTTCCGTGATGCACACGAAATCGTAGGTAAAGCGGTTGCGCTGGGTGTTCAAGAAGGTAAAGACTTGTCTGAATTAACACTTGAACAGCTACAGCAATTTTCTGACCTGATCCAAGCAGATGTATTTGAAAAAGCACTGACTCTGGAAGCCTCAGTCAACGCACGTAATCACATTGGTGGTACTGCACCTGTACAAGTCGCAGCAGCAATCGAACGCGCTTATGTACGTCTGGAAAAACTTTACGCTTAATTAATTGCGCTATCTTAAATTCGGAGTATTGATATGTCTCGACAAGTATTTTGCCGTAAGTATCAAAAAGAAATGGAAGGCTTAGACTTTGCACCGTTCCCAGGTGCAAAGGGTCAGGAACTGTTTGAAACTGTATCTAAACAGGCTTGGCAGGAATGGCTAAAGCACCAAACTACGTTGATCAATGAAAAGCGTTTAAACGTGTTTGAAGCGGATGCGAAAAAGTTTCTTGAAGAACAGCGCGAGAAATTTTTCAACAATGATGAATCATTGGAAAAAGCTGAAGGACTAAAGCCTGAGGCGTGATTCAGCGGAGCATTGCTCCGCCACGCCGCAAGATGAGAAGCTATGCTTCGAGTGAAAAAATAAGGCGCTGCCTTATTTTTTCTGCAAGACAAACACCGAAGGTGTGCGTAGGCTTTAATTTGAAAGAGTCTCTTATGAGGCTCTTTTTCTTTGCAATAACACTGCGCTGCCCTTACGCAAGACGAGAAGCTACGCTTCGTAGTGAAAACCTAAGGTGACATATCAAAAAAGGTTTTCTTAAAGCAATTCTTAATTTCTTCACCCACCTTTCTATTTATTGCAGAAACGTACCATAAATAAGCAAATAAAATCACTAGAATCCCCTTCTTCTAGTTAGCTATTTTCCAATAAATAGATCATATCTTTCCTCTTTTTCTAACTTTCTCAGAGCAACAGATTGCATCAGTTTTAAGATCAATTCTTTTTCAATATTATTTATTTTATAGACCAGATTTATTGTAAATACGAAGTTTTACTAATCAATCAAGTTTCAACTGTAAAATTTACATACTCTTTTTAAAGAATCCAAACATGGGGCTTATTAGAATTAAGCTCTTCATTCATCTCAAAATTATGGATTGTAAACAACAGATACATGCCACTATAGAAACGCAACATTACACTACAAGAATGTACATGAATTAAAAAATGGAATTCCTATAATAGCAATTAAGAGGATGGCAACATCTTTGTATAATAGCGATAAATATCCCCGATTTCATCCCAGTTCTTCCCCCAAAGGCTGGGTATTTTTTTGCCTGCAATTTATTAGATTACCCATAAAAAAAGCCCCAGTGACTGGGGCTGGATTCAATATTTAATTAAGGCTGTTTCAGATATGGCCAGGCCGCTTTCAGGTAGATAAACATCGACCATAAGGTGAGCACCACTGCAGTATAAAGCAATGCATAAGCCAGCGTATCCAGTGGCTGCCAGTTCAGCAGAAATACAGTAATCGCGATCATCTGGAAGGCTGTCTTGTATTTCCCGACTGTAGACACTGCCACACTGGTTCGTGCACCGAGCTCAGCCATCCATTCACGTAAAGCTGATACCGTAATTTCTCGCGAGATAATCACAATTGCAGCAAAGGCCATCGAGATCGAAGGCTGCCATTGCACCAGTACAATCAGTGCAGCTGCCACCATCAGCTTGTCTGCCACCGGATCCAGGAATCGACCAAAAGCCGAAGTCTGGTTGAGTGTTCTCGCCAGATAGCCATCAAACCAGTCCGTTACCGCCGCAACCACAAAAATCGCAGTCAACAGCAGATGACGCGTCATATCTGGATTGCTCTCATCAATCCCCATCGCCGGCGGCCAATACGCCACCAATAGAAAGACTGGAATCAGGACAATACGTGCCAAGGTCAAGATATTTGGAATATTCAGGATACGACCTGTAGTCATAGACACCGCCAATTGTTCCCCTCATGTACGATGAAAATGCACACTTTTATTGAGGTTTGATCCATCGTTAATAGGCTTCACTTTATACGAATTGGCCAGCAGTGTCACTAGGCAAACACCGTCACTGTCTGTCTGGCAATCGCAATCAGACGATTTTCAGCGTCCCAGAGATAGGCATGTTCTGTGGCGTAGCCGTCTGCTGCATAATCAGTAAATACTTTATATTTAAACCAATCATTCAACTGATGTTGTACTGGATGCACATAAGTCACCGTCCAGTTGAGGCTGCTGGCTGGTGCTATTTGCTTAAACATCGGCAATACGCCGGGTGGCCAGATATCAAAAATCGCCATCAGGTCAGCAACCTCAAATTTGCGGTTTGCATGTCGTTCCGAATCAAAACGGCACCAGCCGCCAAAATCAGGGTGATCACTCCCTGTACATGGCAAATTCACTTCGACCCAACGGACCTCAAACTGCTGATAGCATTCCGGCATAGCCACATTTGGAGGAATACTAAACAGGCTTTCAGGAGCTGGATAATCTGGGGCAGATGCCTCCTGATGTACCTGAATAGTCGAGTCACGTGCTACTCCAAAACTGGCAATCAAGATACTCTGCACCGCATCATCCTGCCACAGGCGAACTTCAACCGTAGTGACGGATTTACCTTCACGCAGAATTTCTGCGGTTAACCTGACGGGTCGTTGCTGAACCGGCCCCACAAAAGTCACACTGGTGCTCAAAAGATGTTTCGCCGGGTCATTAATGCTCAGCACCGCTTTTTGCATCATCATCGCCGCAGCCAGACCGCCATACAATGTCCGCCCTTGTAACCATCCTGCTGGAAGATCAACCCATTCCTCAGCAGCAATTGCTGCATACACCTGTTCCAGTGTCATTGTTCATCCCTGTGCTTGATTTTAGTTTTGATATCATTCAATAAATTTGAATTGATGTGAATGCTCAATGACTTCTCCGTCATTGAGCAGTTTGGCAAATGATTTAGTTTGGATTTTTATTCATGCAGTACTTTATAAATGGTACGTGCCATGACTTCACCCAGTCCCGGTACCAGCTGTAAATCTTTTTCTGAAGCCTTGAGCACCCCTTGAATACCACCAAAATGGGTTAGCAGATCACGACGGCGTTTTGGTCCCAGACCGGGAATCACTTCCAGAACTGAAGAACCACGCTTCTTGTCACGTTTGGCACGATGTTTGGTGATCGCAAAGCGGTGTGCTTCATCACGTACCTGTTGAATCAGATGCAGGGCTTTATGGTCTTCGGGAAGTTGAATCTTGGTACCATCAGTAAAGTGTAAAGTTTCCAGACCTGGCTTACGTCCCTCACCTTTGGATACACCCACCATAAAAGCGTCCAGACCAAGGTCCTGCATGACTTCCATCGCCATATGCAGCTGTCCCTTCCCTCCATCAATTAATAACAGGTCGGGCAACATGTGCTTTTTATAACGTCGGGTCAGCGCCTGACGCATCGCTGCATAGTCATCGCCTTCAGTAATGTCGTTAATCGAAAACTGGCGATAATCCCGCTTACGCGCACCGCCACTATCAAACACCACGCAAGAGGCAACAGTTTCCTCCCCCATGGTATGCGAGATATCAAAACATTCGATCCGGTCCACGGGATGCCCCACCACCTGTTCTAACTGATGGAAACGCTCATTCAGTTCAAAGTGATTCGCCAGTTTGGACTTAATCCCTTGCAGCACATTCATTTGTGCCAGTTCCAGCCATTCGGCACGGGTTTCGCGAACCTTGGACTTGATCTGGATTTTTTTATCAAAATGCTGGGCCAATGCCTGTTCCAGTTCATTGCGATCGGTTACATCGACATTGACGATCAGTTCTGCAGGAATTTCATCAGCGACCTGAAAATAGAAGTTGGCAATAAAATCATTCAGCATTTGTCCCAAATCATCGCCTTGCATATCCGGGAAATAGCTTTTGCCGCCCAGCATTTTGCCATTACGCACATGCATGATCTGTACGCAGGTCACGCCAGCCTGATGCGCAATCGCCAGAATATCAGCTTCGCCTTTGACTTTGTAGATTGCTTGATTGGCTTGAACATCACGCAACAGGGCCATACGGTCCCGATAAAACACCGCCTTTTCAAATTCCAGCTGTTCAGCAGCTGCTTCCATCTTGGCAATCAGTTGCTGGTTCAGCTCCTTGGTATCGCCTTGCAGAAAGCGAATCGAATTATTGACATCTTCCTGATAATCTTCAGGTGAAATCAGTCCGACACATGGGCCAGAGCAACGCTTGATCTGGTATTGCAGACAGGGACGCTTACGCTGTGCGAAATAGCTGTTTTCACACTGGCGTACATTAAACAGTTTCTGTAAGACGATCAGGGTATCCTTGGCATTATAAGCACTCGGATAAGGTCCAAAAAACTTGCCCGGCTGATGTTTGCCCTTGCCTCGACCCGCCGCAATCCGTGGATAAGGTTTATCGCTGGAAACAAAGATATAGACATAAGATTTGTCATCGCGCAGCATGATGTTATACGGTGGACGATGCAGCTTGATCAGGTTCTGCTCTAACAGCAATGCTTCGGTTTCAGAACGCACCACCAAGGTCTGAATATCATAGATCCGCGCCACTAGAGCCTGGGTTTTCGGATGTTCAAGGGTCTTGACGAAATAACTGGATACGCGGTTTTTCAGGTTTTTTGCCTTGCCCACATACAACAATTCGCCATCCTTGCCATACATCCGGTACACCCCCGGAAGTGTGGTCATATTCGCCAGGATTTTTTTAATATGGGGACGCGCGTTCTCGTTCACCTGCAACCTATTTTTCACATGCAATATGCAGATAATGTGATGTTTATTGCCTGATTTTCAAGCGCGGTGACAAAATTACCATCAAGCCTGTCTACAAATGAAGTTTATAAGTATGCAATCCCGGTCAATTTATAGGCTCACCGTTATGCTGTGATTGCTAAAAGCTATAAATTTCAAGTGATATCTTTGTTATGCTCGACGGGTTCGTTTTTGAGATTCCCCAAGATGACCACGCAGCATTCCGATTTCCATGTCGTCCAGCCTGGCACCTCCACGCATAGCACTTCGGAACGTGACCGCCTGATTGGCAAGCCACGCTTTCACTTTGAACCCAAGACGGTCATGGATCTGTTACGAGAACGGATTATCGGGCAGGATACGGCACTGAATGAAATCGAAAAGATGCTCCATGTGGTCAAGGCGGATTTTTCCAGCCCGGATCGTCCATTGTCAGTTACCTTGATGCTTGGTCCCACCGGGGTAGGTAAAACCGAGACTGTGCGCCTGATTGCCGAAGCCATCTATGGACGTCCAGATGCGTTTTGCCGGATTGATATGAATACCTTGGCGCAAGAACATTATGCCGCAGCGCTGACTGGTGCACCTCCGGGTTATGTCGGCTCGAAAGAAGGTCATAGTCTGTTCGATGAAACTGCGATTGCAGGTAGCCATACCCGTCCGGGCATCATGCTGTTTGATGAACTGGAAAAAGCATCGAATGAGGTGATTCGTGGCCTGATGAATGTGCTCGACACCGGTCGACTCACTTTAACCGCAGGTACCAAAACCATTGATTTTCGTAACTGCATGATCTTTATGACCAGTAATGTTGGCGCACAAGCGGCTCAACAATATCTGGAAAAGCTCAGTTATTTGCCGCAGCAGGTTCAGAATCTGTGCCTGAAAAAAGTGCCGACACAGCGCATCATTGAAAAGGTCATGCAGCGTAAGTTTGATCCTGAGTTTCTCAACAGGATTGACCGTACCCTGCATTATCAGGCTGTACAGAATGATGCTCTGCCACGACTGGTTGAGATTGAACTGGAAAAACTGAATAAGCGTCTACAGCATCAGAAGCGAACTGTAATCTTAACCGATACAGCCAAGGCCTATTTCTATCAAGGGCATGACATTCGCTACGGCGCACGCCATCTGGGTCGCAAAATGCGTACCGAACTAGAACCAATTTTAGCGCTATATTTTTTAAATCAGCCTGAGCAATCTACGCTGAAACTAGATTGTATTGAAGGCAATTTGGTGATTCAGCCCGAATAGCCTCGGCCACAAAATCAGCTGCTAAGATGCCTGCTGGTTCTGCACCGCATTAATAAATGCCATCTGGTCTTTGGGTGAGATCAGCACAAATTTATTGGTTCCATCTTCACGATAATCCACGCGTAAACGCTTCAGGGACAAAGCAGGTGCAACAGAGGAATAGTCGGTTGGAGTGACCGCCTGAATCGCGGTTAGGGGAATCTGCCAGCTCAACCACATACTTTTTACGATCAATTGATCAGCAGTAAGCTGATATCGGGTATTCAGCACCGGCCACCAGATGATCACAATGGTCAGTATATATACCACTGTATGCAACGGATATTGCTGCATGGTGCCTTTGGCTGACATCACCAACAGTAACTGCACTAATAGCCCGGTCATACATACCAGAAAGGCCACCAGCCACCAGTCTTTTTTGGAACGAAATACCTGCATGTGTGCTCCCCCATTCTTAAAGCTATTGTAAGTCTAAAAACAGGATGTACCAGCAGAATTACTTAACTCATCAGATATTTTAGAAATCATGCAGCATGAAATAACAATCATAAATTGCCGTATTGATTGTTAATTCCCTTTCAGCTTGTACTGTTTCTTGAAAGCATACATCTTGTCATCGGCACAGCGGATCAGGCTGGCACTATCCAGATAGCCACTATTGGCATCGGTCTGATGAATCCCAACACTAAGACTGACCTGCATGGTCAGTTGACTCAAGGTCTGCTCCACGCGCGGAATAAAGCTTTGCAAGGCATCTGCCTCGGTACAGTTTGGCAATACCACCAGAAACTCATCACCGCCATAGCGAAAACAGTAGTCTTCATCCCGGGCAATCTGCTTTAAGGTACTCGCTACGGCCTGAATCACCTGATCGCCATAGATATGGCCATATTGGTCATTTAACCGTTTAAAGTCGTTGATATCAATAAATACCACGGTCACAGGCGCATGCTGTTGCCGCGCACGATAGAGTAACTCATTCAACATCGAGGTCAGGCTGCGTACATTATAAAGACCTGTCAGTGGATCCAGTCGGAACAGGGTTTCCATTTCTTGTGCATGCGTTCCAAGTTCCACAGCATATTCCTGCAGTTTGTGATGGGAACTATTCACTTCTTTCACCAGACTCCAGATATAAGTTTCGACCACCAAGGTAATGTCAAAGGTATACAGTTTTTCCAAGGTGTCCTGCACCTGCCGTACCAAGGCTACATCCGGCACATACTGTTCTACCAGTTTAAAGATCCCTAATTTAATCTGATGCAAGGCAGCCAGATACAGACGCGGTTCTACGCCAATGCGTTTATGCACCAGCCCAATACGCAAGCGGTTATTGACATAGACACTGTCATAGCAGCCAGAAAACAGATCCAGAATATATTGATGCTGGGCTACCTTGAGGCGCTTAAGCGTATCGACATCACCAATCAGATTGTTAATTTCAGGTACAGAGGTTTGATAGTCATAAAATTCGGCCACGGTGTCCTGCAAGCCTGGCGCTATCAGTTCACGCACAGTCGCCAGTGCAGCCAGTGCTTCTTCGGTCAGTCCAAGTAATTGCTTGCGTCGCTGAATGTCGGGCAATGAAATCTGCATCTGCTGCATCAGCGTCTGATCTGTCAATTTCATGCAGTAATCTTCTTATTATTGTTTTAGGTTTTTGCTTATTTTCATCCATTCTAAGCCGGGCCGATTTACAATCCCAGCCAGCTTATCGGCAAACTACCACTTCACAACCAAACTGCAACAAAGCTGGACTTTGCCTGCTATTTTGATCAGGCTGCAAAACAGCAACAAAGAAAAAATCCGCAGTGAATTGACATTTTTGACAGTAAAACGATTTTTTCAAAGACTTGAAAAGCCTTTCTATCGCCCAATATAAATGGGGTTCTCATTAAAAAATTGTGAACTGAAACAAAATCTTCAGTTCATTGTACTTGATATGAGCCATACCCGAACGCATAACAGCCAAAACAGTTCAGGCAAAAATTGATGACCCTTGCGTCACGGCTTGATACAACTTGTTATGTTCTTTTTGGATATAGTTATCGTAAGATTGGCGAAGCATAAATATGCGCAGGAATCGCGCATAGGCTCTTCACAACATCAACTTAGAAGTCCTCCAAAATAAAGGAGATCAGGCATGATCCACGCTGGCAATGCCATTACCGTCCAAATGCTTTCGGACGGAATTGCAGAATTCCGCTTTGACTTACAAGGTGAGTCGGTCAACAAATTTAACCGCGCAACAATTGAAGATTTTAAAGCTGCAATTGACGCTGTTAAAGCAAACGGTGACATCAAAGGTTTAATCGTTACTTCAGGTAAATCTACATTTATCGTGGGTGCAGATATCACTGAATTCGGTGAAAACTTCGCTCAAGGCGAACAAGCGATTGTGGATTGGGCATTGCCTGTTCACGACATCTTCAATGCGTTTGAAGATCTAAACGTTCCTAAAGTTGCTGCAATCAATGGTATGGCATTGGGCGGCGGTTTTGAAATGTGCTTAGTGTGTGACTATCGTGTGATGTCAGAAGCTGCACAAGTTGGCCTTCCAGAAATCAAACTGGGTATCTACCCTGGTTTTGGTGGTACGGTTCGTTTAAGCCGCGTGATTGGTATCGACAATGCGGTTGAATGGATGGCAATGGCTGCACCGAAAAAGCCAGCTGCTGCGCTCAAAGACGGTGCTGTTGATGCAGTTGTTGCTGCAGACAAACTACAAGACGCTGCAATTGACCTTGTGAAACAAGCAATTGCTGGCCGTGTAGACTGGAAAGCAAAACGCCAAGAAAAATTAGATCCTGTTAAATTGAACATGCTTGAACAAATGATGGCATTCAATACAGCGAAAGGTGCAGTGCTTGCAAAAGCAAATCCTGCTCAATACCCAGCGCCAAAACTTCTTCTAGACTCATTACAAGCAGGTGCAAGCCTTCCACGTGATGAAGCATTGAAAATCGAAGCGCAAGGTTTTGCTAAAGCGGCTGTGACTCCACAAGCAGGTGCGTTAATTGGTTTATTCCTTAACGACCAAATTGTGAAGAAAACTTCGAAGAAATATGAAAAAGGTGCTCACCCTGTCAACCAAGCAGCTGTATTAGGCGCGGGGATCATGGGTGGTGGTATTGCTTACCAAGCGGCAAGCAAAGGCACACCAATCATCATGAAAGACATTGGTAATCCGCAACTTGCTTTGGGTATGAAAGAAGCAAATGGTTTACTGACCAAACAAGTTGAACGTAAGAAGATGAAACCTGCTCAAATGGGTGAAACTCTTGCGCGCATCCGCCCAACTTTAAGCTATGACGAGTTTAAAGAAGTGGACATCGTGATTGAAGCGGTGACTGAAAATCCAAAAGTGAAAGGTATCGTACTGAAAGAAACTGAAGCGAAAGTTCGTGAAAACACGATCATTGCTTCGAACACGTCAACAATTTCAATCACACGTTTGGCTGAAAACCTGGAACGCCCTGAAAACTTCGTGGGTATGCACTTCTTTAACCCTGTTCACATGATGCCATTGGTAGAAGTGATTCGTGGTGAGAAGACTTCTGCTGAAGCGATTGCAACCACTGTAGTTCTTGCTCAGAAAATGGGTAAAACACCAATCGTGGTCAACGACTGCCCGGGCTTCCTGGTAAACCGCGTACTGTTCCCTTACTTCGGTGCATTTGACCTGTTACTGAAAGATGGTGCTGACTTCCAGCAAATCGACAAGGTAATGGAAAAATTCGGCTGGCCTATGGGCCCTGCTTACCTGATGGACGTTGTTGGTATTGATACTGGCGTTCACGGTGCAGAAGTGATGGCGGAAGGTTTCCCTGACCGTATGAAGCCTGACTACAAAGGCTCAATCCAAGTCATGTACGAAAACAAACGTCTTGGTCAAAAGAATGACGTTGGTTTCTACAAATACGAATTGGACAAAAAAGGCAAAAAAGCCAAAGTGGTTGATCCAACTGCGTATGAACTTGTGGCATCTGTTGCAACTTCTGAGAAACGTGAATTTGATGCTCAAGAAATCATTGACCGTATGATGCTTACGTTCTGTAATGAAACTGTTCGTTGCTTAGAAGACAACATTGTAGCGACTGCTTCTGAAGCAGATATGGCGATGATTATGGGTGTTGGTTTCCCTCCATTCCGCGGTGGTCCATGCCGTTACATCGACCAAACAGGTGTTGCTGAATACGTTGCGCTTTGCGACAAGTACGCACACTTAGGTAAGGCTTATGAAGCGCCACAAATGTTGCGTGACATGGCTGCTAACAACAAAAAATTCTACGGTTAAGGAGCAACGTGAATGGCTACTTTAAATCCACGTGACGTTGTCATCGTTGATGGCGTACGTTCAGCAATGGGTAAAACCAAAAATGGTATGTTCCGCAATGTACGTGCTGACAGCCTTTCTGCTGAACTTGTACGTGCACTTGTTGCTCGTAACCAGTTTGATGTCAATGAAGTTGAAGACGTAATCTGGGGCTGTGTAAACCAGACTCTAGAACAAGGTATGAACATCGGTCGTAACATTGCGCTATTGGCTGATCTTCCTAAGACTGTTGCAGGTCAAACGGTTAACCGTCTGTGTGGTTCTTCGATGCAAGCAATCCACACCGCTGCTGCGCAAATCATGACAGGTCAAGGTGATGTATTCATCATCGGTGGTGTTGAGCATATGGGGCACGTTGGTATGATGCACGGCATCGACCTGAACCCTGAAGCGTCTAAGCACTATGCAAAAGCGTCTAACATGATGGGCTTAACTGCTGAAATGTTAGGTCGTATGAACGGCATTACCCGTGAAGAACAAGATGCGTTCGGTGTTGAATCTCACCGTCGTGCTTGGGCTGCAACACAAGAAGGTCGTTTCAAGAACGAAATCATCGGTATCGAAGGTCATGATGCGAATGGCTTTAAACAGCTTTGCGACATCGACGAAGTGATCCGTCCTGATGCAAACCTTGAAGCATTCAAAGCGTTACGTCCTGTGTTCGATCCGAAAGGCGGTTCTGTGACTGCTGCGACATCTTCAGCGTTGTCTGACGGTGCGTCTGCAATGCTGCTTATGTCTGCTGAACGTGCTCAAGCGTTGGGGCTTAAGCCACGTGCTGTGATTCGCTCTATGGCGGTTGCAGGTTGTGATGCTGCGATCATGGGTTACGGTCCTGTACCAGCAACTCAAAAAGCGCTTAAACGTGCTGGCTTGTCAATTGCTGATATTCAAACGTTTGAGTTGAACGAAGCATTCGCAGCACAAGGTTTGTCTGTTCTTAAAGGCTTAGGCATTTATGATCAACAAGACCGTGTGAACTTGAACGGTGGTGCGATTGCGCTTGGTCACCCATTGGGTTGTTCTGGTGCACGTATCACAACGACTTTGCTGAACGTCATGGAACAGCAAGATACACAAATTGGTCTTGCAACGATGTGTATTGGTCTTGGCCAAGGTATCGCAACAATTATCGAACGTGTTTAATGTTTAGTTAAATACTGAGATAAAAGAAACCCCGCTTCGTGCGGGGTTTTTTGTCCCTTAAAATTCCCTAATCCAAATAAAAGTACATGGCAACATTTCCTACATAGCAATAACGCTATAAACCTACTAAGGAAAAAGAAATGGGAAATTTAGCAATAGACTTTAACCATAAAACTACTCTAGCAAGCTCAAATATGCCGACTTCGGTTGAGAGTTTAAATTTCAATAAATTAAAATTTAAATTAACATCAGGTAATGAAGCAACCATGTCAAAAAAAGTTTGCGAATTTGCAGAGCAAGAATATAAACGTTTTCTAGCGTTAAAATATTTCTATCCAAAAGAAACGCTAGTACCTAATAAACTTGTTGATGAGTTTTGGCATGCTCACATTTTAGATACTCGAAATTATCACATGGATTGCTTGAAAATTTTTGGAGCTTATCTGCACCACTATCCATATTTTGGAATCCATGATGAAGTCGACCAACAAAATTTGAAAGATACTTTCCAACGAACTAAAAAACTTTATGAAGTTTGGTTTGGCCCATACCCTGATTTCACAATTGAAGCACGCTGTGGTGATGATCACGCCTGTCATGCTCCTTCAAGCTGTGCATGTCGTGTACCTGGTGCATGTAAATAACTTTTAATACTGGGCAGTATCACTGCCCAGTTGCCTTACATAATGCTTCAATTGCTGTATCTATTTGTAGATCTAATTTCTTAGAAAATTTATCGCCTGTATTCTTTTCCCACTGCTTATATTCAAGAAAAAATATATATTTCTTCAATGCATCCTCTTTCTTAATGGTTAATGACCCTTGTTTTGCCCTCTGAATATCTTTTTTTAAGCGCTCATAAAAAGAAGTATCTTCATCGGAAAATGCATCGCTAAAAGCCTTTAAATTACCTGTATAAACTTCTTCAATTAAGTTTAAAAAATTTTCTAAATTAGGATTTAAATTTAATTTATCTTTTTCATTATTTTCTAAATGCATTCATTTGTACCTGCATCAACCACTTTAGGATCTAACTTACCCCATAGTGGATAATTAGTATTTTCAACTATGTACGTCGTAAAACATGTACATGTCTTATCAATACGTTCAGCATCCCATCTTTTCTTTTGCATAGCCAAATTTGCCTTACAATTAAGATCAAACTGCCTAACCTGCTTATCAGTCCAATTCGTTTGTATTTTCGAATAATTAATTTCAGTGGGTTTGAGAGCGTCTTTTATTTGATCTATGCCTACACCACCAGCAACCCCAATCAATCCAGCAATAACAAGAATTTTCATAAAACCTGATTTAGGTTTTTCTTTATTAATGAAAATTAATGGGTTTTGGCAAGTACCACAATGATAAAGACCTTGATCACCAATTTGATTAAGTTTATTTACTGTATTACAAGATGAGCAAGTAATATATCCATTTGTTTGAAGGTCGCCCACTACAATCTCTAAAATAATTATTTGTTTTAAATAATTATAATTCTTAACTAAATAAAATGTTATCCCTTTGTAAATTTAGTTGAATATTCAACCATTAAAACTCTATCCATCAGCTAGTTAAGTTCTATAGGCGTATGATATTTCCATCTATCTCTCCTTATATCCTATAGGGCTTAACATGACTATGCTTAAAACAATCTTAGCAACTGCAATTGTTGCAACTTCAGCTTCTGCTATGGCGACCGAAGCAACTTCTCCTGTCGCTGCAATGAAAGCGCAAGTACAAGCAAATGCTGTTCAAGCCGTTGCACCAGCTCAAGCGAAAGTAGCGACTGCAACAGCTAAAGCTAAATCTGCTGTAGCTCAAGCGGAAACTGAAAAACAAGCAGCACTTGCTAAAGCAGAAGCTGAAAAGAAAGCGGCTAAGGCAAAAGCAGAAGCAGCAAAAGCAACACCTGCTGAAATGAAAAAAGCAGCGAATACTAAAGCCGAAGCAGTAAAAACAGAAGCGGTAGTAAAAACTACAGAAGCAAAAGAAACAGCAATGGCTAAAACAGCAGAAGTAAAAACTGAAGCAGCTCAACAAGCAGAAGCTGCAAAAGCGGCACCTGCTGAAGCAGCAGTAAAAGCTGAGAAAAAAGGCTGGTTCTCTTGGTTTAAAAAAGCAGCTTAAGCCTGCAATTTAAACTACAAAGGGATGTCCTCTGACATCCCTTTTTATTGTCTTCTATTTTTAAATACGGCCTGCACCTAAATCATCAGTCTGCATTTAAAATTTCAAAAATTAAGCTAAGACTTTCTGTGCCAGCATCGTAGCAAAATGCTGCTTGATATGATTGCCCTGCTCATCCCGACGATACAGCTCACCAACATCCTCATTGTATTTGATCAGCTTCCAGCCTTTATAGAGAGCACTTAATTCACCTTCCTTAAAGGCAAAAGGAAAGTCTGGTTGGGCTGGAATGTCATCAGTATCCATGGCACAGACAATCAGGTTATAGCCATTGATCTTGGTCGCCTGCTGCATCTGAGCAATCAGTGGCGGAATGGTTTTGGCTTCCAGGAACATCATCACCACGGTACAGCAGATAAAATCATAATTGCCAAAAATGCTTGGATCAGCATTCAAATCCCGCTGTGCAATATGAATCTGCTGAATATCTTCAGCATCAATAATCTGCTGAAACTTTTCCAGGCTCTGGGAATTCACATCCCAGGCATCGACCTCATAGCGCATCTGGTTCAGATATAGCGAATTCCGTCCTTCCCCGCAGCCCACATCTAATGCATGACCACCCGTTAAATAAGACGTAGCAGCCACAATTTCAGAATGCGTTGGAGAAATCGCATATTTTTTATGAAAATAATCTTGTGGGGTGCAATAGAATTTTAACTGGCATTCTACATCGGCACTGGCAGAGACAATCTGATGCCAGCGCTGTGGTTCAATAAATGGTGGTTGCTGCTCAGGTGTAAAGACATGGGTAGACTGTACTGCTCCGCTTTCATCAACAAAGGCAAAGCTCAGCTCACCCTTCAGAACCTCTAGTTTAGCCCAGGTGCCTGCCTTGGTATTATGTGAACGCTGAAAGCCTTGAGGAATCCGTTCCTGCGTCCAGATCGGCATTTCTTTATAACAGACTAAGTCCTGGGTCATGCAGCATTGCTCCTGTTCTCGCGCCATTCTATACAGCTGATAATTTCCTGTTTATCTATAGCATGCTTATGTTTTTGGTGCCATGTTCACAATGATTTACAGGTAAATAGCTCTTTCAGGCTACAAAGCCTCTTCGACAATTTTCTGATTTTTGGTCTTAATTTGCTGCATCTGTTTATTCAGGTTTTCAATATCTTTATATAATGCAATAAAGGGCTGAACCGCTTTTTCATCATGGAACATAAACATGCGGTTGCGTTTTTCCCATTTATATTTTTTGAGCAAGGCAAATAGCTGATCAGCCTTGGCCAGACTCTGCTTTTCAATTGCAAAGATGGCATAGGCATCACTTTCCTGCTGGGTTGCTTTCAGGCTCTGTGCCAACTGCTGACGATAACGCTGTTTGATATCGAGCTGTTTGACCTGTTCAATCTGGTTTTCTTCACGGCGCTGAATGGTCTGCTCATAATTCCGCACAATCTGATGCACCTGCTTGAGCATGGCCTCAGTTTCTTTATAGCCTTGAGCCTGATCTTTCTCCAAGCGATCAATATCCAGAAAATGCTCCCAGTTTGCCGCTTTCAGATCTCGCAAATACTGGTTACGTCCCTCGGCGCGGTCTCGCATCTGTCCCAGCACATATTCCGCCATAACCGCATAATCACCATCCAGACGGTCTTCTTCAATCTCTAACTGAATCGGCTTGCTCCAGTCTTGTGCCTGCTCAAAGATTTCAGCTGTCTTTTCATTTAGAACAGTTTCATATTCAATCAGCTCGGCTTCATCCTGCTGTTGCGCGGTGTATTGATAAAATAGCCATGCAAAGACAACAAGTGTCGCACCAGCCAGGACCATAAAGACACGCGGCATGCACATGCTCCCCTGCTGTAGGTTATGTATAGGTTTCCTTTTAATCAATATGCTGATTTTTTAGGCATAAATCAATTCTTCTATACAAAAACCCTATGCAAGGGCACAGTTCATCCTACCAGGAAATTTAATTAAACTTCCTGTTTTAACCCAGCTCTGAAGCGTTTAATCCTGTCTAACAACCATTCGCAGCGCACCATTCATTAATTAGCGTTCGGTCAACATTATTCGGATTGAACTGTTCCCGAGCCGCCTGAACTGACGTTGCATTGCGGTTAATACCAAAAGGTACCAACATCAGATAAATACCATCACGTGGATCAGGAGAACGCAAACCATCAGCAATGGCCTGCACATACTGTTGCAGCCCCGGTGGCAGGTTATCCAGTCGTGCCGGATTCGTGGTGGGTAGAATCTCAATATCACCTGCAAAGTCAGCATTGACCGTATAGTCCTGCAGTTCACGTTCAATCTTCATCATGCGCATCTTTAATGCCTGTTTTTGACTGGATTGTTCTTGCAGGGGAAGCATGAATTCTGTTTCTTCACGCAGTTCACGATCGGCCATCACGGTCAGTGTCGGCAGGGTCACCGGTTCAGCATGCGCATCGACCAGCCGCAGTGCAGTAAACAGGCTCAGTAACATTAGAAAAGTTGTGTCGAGGGGACGCATAAGGAAAACCTCCGCATCGTCATTTCAGTGGGAGAAACCTTATTCTTGCTTGAACTTATGTAAAGGTGCTGAGTATTACTGTGAGCGTTGATACACGGTCAATATAGCCTGCTTACTGGTATTCGATTTAAGCGATTTTTTTTATACGGATTGCTTTTGAATAAAAGATAAATTTCCACGAATTTCGAATATAAAAAATCCCCGACTGGCGAGGATTCAGAGACTTAGGATTAAACTATTTTATTTAGCCTTAAGGGAGAGCAGGAGAAAGTTTATTGAAATAATCCTGCATACCCTGTTTGATCGTACCCGGATTAATTTGCAGCTGGAAACGATATTCGGCAGATTGGCTATTGCTACGGTCAATCCCCAGTGGCTGTAGCATGATATTTAGACCCTGAGTTGGATCACTGGATTGCAGACCTTGGGCAATACTCATGACATATAGCTGCAGCATTGGAGAAAGCGAACTGAAGTCAGGCTGGATCTGCGGCTGAAAATCCAGATTTTCAATCACCTGTGCATTTAACACAAAATTCTGGGCTTCCTTAGCACTACGCATCACCTGATGCTGTAAGGCTCGCTGAGTCTTTTCTTCCTCTACAAAAGGCACATAGCCAGTTTCATTACTCAGTTCAGGTTCAGCCATGACCGTCAGGGTAGGCAGTGTTAGCACCGTTTTCTCATCCTCGGCCAGTGCTCCCGTACTGAATGCGCCCAGCATGATTCCAAATACAGACCCAAATGCAGACATTGTCATGATATTCATTGGCTTGCCTCCCCTTTGTTTTCTATCACCCAAATTGTACAACTGACGGCGTATAAACTGCTTTTAATATTCTTATCTATTAGATTACATGGATTATTTGGACAACTCATGCCTGCTCAGATGAATGGCATATTAAGCCAATGATCTCGAAAGCTAGACAAGTATGACGCTCATAGTTTCAAAGCCGAATCATGAGAAAAGATCATTTTTTTGTTGAATAACAAAATCACAGGCGAAAAAAAACCTCAAACATGGTTTGAGGTTTTTTCGAATATGGTGGCGAGACCCAGGATCGAACTGGGGACACACGGATTTTCAATCCGTTGCTCTACCTACTGAGCTATCACGCCGATGCGGTGTATTAAGCCGTATCTGCACACATTAGTCAATCGAAATTAGAAAAAAAATGATTGAATGTGTAAAATTTAACCCAAAAAAAATCCCTGATGGGATCAGGGATTGAAAACTTTAAATCGTTTTGAATATGGTGGCGAGACCCAGGATCGAACTGGGGACACACGGATTTTCAATCCGTTGCTCTACCTACTGAGCTATCACGCCGATGACGTGTATTAAACCGTTTCAGCCCAATGCCGTCAAGCATGAAAAGTATAATTTTTATCAATCGCCTACTTTTACAGCAGATTTAATTATCAATTGCTTAATTTTTAAGTGAAACGGCCTAAATTATTCATTTTTAGTTAAAAAACTGCATAAAAAAGCAGCCCTAAGGCTGCCTTAATACAGGAAAAGTCTAGATTTTTTCAATATGCTCCAGACAGCGATGAATCGCGCCACAGCCAGGTTCAAATACCTTCACACCTTTTTCTTCTTCCATTCGGCAGGCTTCACTGACCAGCCTTTCTGCAACTCCGCGTCCGCGATTGGCCGGATGCACAACCACATACTCCAGCAGGCGGGTTTCGCCTTGACCAGTGCACCAGATCGCACCAATAATACGGGTATTAAATTCTGCAGTGTAAAGTACGCTATACTGTTGCAGGTTTTGCTCTAGTTGTTCCATGGCATCGGCCCCATCACTAAATTCCGGGCTGGTGTCATACAGTCGCTCAAGCTGGCTGCGCACTTCATCATTTTCCAAAGAAGTATAGGCATGTACGGTTATAGGCATTGATAAACCCTCCTGAGCAATCTAATATGCGGTGACGTCGTCACGGCGAAAATATTTTCTACATCAATCATTTTGACGTATTTGAGGAACGTGTCTATGACAGATCGTATCAGTGAAGTGGTAAGAAATACCAACGAAACCAAAATTCGGGTTCGCTTGAATCTCGATGGTACTGGTCAAGGCACTTTAAACACTGGTGTTCCATTTTTAGATCATATGATTGATCAAATCAAGCGACATGGTCTGTTTGATATTGATATTCATTGTGACGGCGACCTGGAAATTGATGATCACCATACTGTAGAAGATTGTGGTATTACCTTGGGTCAAGCCTTTGCACAAGCATTGGGTGACAAGAAAGGTTTACGCCGTTATGGTCACTTCTATGCCCCGCTGGATGAGTCTTTGAGTCGTGTCGTGGTCGATCTGTCTGGTCGTCCGGGCCTGTTTATGGATATTCCATTTACCCGAGCCATGATTGGCCGTTTTGATGTAGACCTGTTTTCTGAATTCTTCCAGGGCTTTGTAAATCACGCGCTGATGACATTACATATTGACAACCTAAAAGGTAAAAACAGTCACCATCAGATCGAGAGCGTATTTAAGGCATTTGCCCGTGCATTGCGTATGGCATGTGAAGTTGATCCACGTGCTGCCAATACTGTTGCTTCAACCAAAGGTACCCTGTAATGACCCGTATTGCCCTTCTTGACTATGGCATGGGAAACCTTCACTCTGCTGCCAAAGCATTAGAACATGTCGGTGCTACAGTAGATGTGACCAATGATCCAAAGCTGATTGCTCAGGCAGACAAGATTGTTTTCCCGGGGGTAGGCGCAATGCGTGACTGTATGCACGGTATGCATGAAGCAGGTATTGATGATGTGGTACGTCATGCGGTATTCAACAAACCTGTATTGGCGATTTGCGTGGGTATGCAGGCACTGATGCAACGCTCTGAAGAAAATGGCGGTGCAGATGCATTGGGTATTTTTGAAGGTGAAGTGAAACGCTTCCCGGATGTAGAAGGTTTAAAAGTACCGCATATGGGCTGGAACCAGGTACATCAGGCTGATCCAAGTCATCCAATGTGGAAAGACATTGAACAGGATGCACGTTTCTATTTCGTACACAGCTTCTATGTAGAGCCGAAAGATTCAAGCATCGTTGCTGCGACTTGTGACTATGGACTGGAATTCTGTACGGCACTGCATAAAGAAAATCTGTTTGCGACCCAGTTCCACCCGGAAAAGAGTCATACCGCAGGTCTGCAATTGCTGAAAAATTTTGTGGAATGGAATATCTAATCCCATTCATACTTAAAAAACCCGCTTAAGGCGGGTTTTTTATTGCTCAATATTTAATCTTTTACTTTTTAATAAATTACTATATCATTCATTCACTTATAAAAATTCTAATGACAAAACAAGGAAATAATAATGAGTAACTTAAATGATTCTGCTTTAAATGCAGGGGGACGTTTTGGGCGTCGTTCATATCTGGCCTGGAATATGCTGATGGGCTTTTGTTTGATGTTTGTCGGTATTTTAGCTGCTGTCATTCTACCAGGTGCAAATCCATTTCTGAGTCCAGATGGCTCCTTGCCTATGCTATCACTGGTAGTCATGGGATTAATTTATATTGCAGTAATTTATTTCAGTATCATCTTTTTAATTCGTCGCCTGCATGACCGAAACCATAGCGGCTGGCTGTCTTTGCTGATGCTGGTACCTATCGCCAATATTTTATTTGCCTTGTATGCCCTGTTTGCCCCAGGTAACCGTGACAGCAACCAGTTTGGACACCCCCGTACCACACGTGGCTGGGAAAATGTACTGGCGATTCTTTATATTCTGCTGATTGTTTTGGGGATTGCAGCAGCGATGGCGGTTCCGTCTTATCAGGACTATGTCAACCGTGCAAAACAGGCGGCTGTGCAACAGCACTAAGTTTGATGCACTCCACTGAATGCAAAAGCCAGATCTAACAATGGGTCTGGCTTTTTATCTTGATTTAAAAACAATTTTCTTAAAAGTGCTTTAGACTGCATTGAAAAAGTCTTAAGCTGCATCTTCAGATACGGACTCACACAGACTCGTCATGGATGCCCTTCATTCTCCAATTTTACCCACCAAAGAAGAAATCGCCACACTTCAACGATTTCAGAATATCTCTTCTGAAAAAATTATTGTGATTCAGACGCTTCAACAGGCAGAAGTATTACGTAAAGAACTTGAACAAGTACAAGTCTTTGGCTTTGATTCAGAATCCAAGCCCATATTTAAAGTCGGTGAACAGTCCACAGGACCGCATTTGATTCAGTTAGCTACTCGAGAAAGAGCATATTTATTTCAAATGAATACTGAGCTATGGCAGTTTTTACAGCCCATATTTGCCAATCCCAATCAGATAAAAGCGGGCTTTGGCTTAAAAAATGACAGGCATCTGTTCCGTAAAAAAGGCATTGAACTGAATGGAGTACTGGAACTCTCCAAATGCTTTGGCAGTTTTGGGTTCAAGCAGGCTGTTGGGGTCAGAAATGCAATGGCACTCCTGTTCCAGGTGAATTTTCCAAAGTCGAAAAAAATCAGTACCTCGAACTGGGCAGCACGGAAACTCAGTCAGGCTCAAATTGAATACGCAGCCGCGGATGCTTATGCCTGCATTTTGATTCTAGAAGAACTTTGGCAACGGAAACTCCTAAGCCGAGAATTGAAACTTTCCTAAAGAAAATAATTATTGCTTCTGGATATTTATTAACACTAATACTTGAGAAATTAAGCGCTGATCGATTGTAAGGTTATGTAAACCCTATGACGCACCAAAATTTGGCAAAAAATAATGGCCTCTTCTAAAACTTGAGTAAATTATTTCAGTTTTTAACTATTGTTTTAGGTGAAAAAATTCAACTGATAGAGATAAATGCACAACAACAAGACTATCTATCCGATTAAAGCACCAAAATAATCAACATAAACCATTGTTTTTAATTACATTTTTCAAAAATTCCCATAAATCTTTTCAATTCTTTGATAAACATGAATTTTCCTAACCTATGGTCAAAATCATAATTCTAGAGGCTATAAATTTGGCAGTTTCTTGCTAAAACATGACCTGCATAATAATTTTCCACTGATAAGTGATTCAAATTTCTAGAAAGTAAAAATCATGACAAGTTTACTGAGCGGCAGTAAGTTCAACGGGGTATTCACACTGGCTGTGCAAGGTATTAGCAAAGCGGTAGGCTTCCTGACTAAGGCAGTCATTACCTTAATTGATGAAATGGTTGAAACAGTCAGTATCCTGACGGCACCTTTGACGGATGCACTGACACAATTACCTGTGGTTGGCGATACGCTAGAAACTGTACTAGATACCAGTACAGGGCTTTTAGCAGATGTGAGTCAAGGCGTGCATGCGGTATCAGACCAGCTATTACAGGAGATTTACCTAGCGGTATAGATATATTTCTAAATGGGACTACAGACCTGGTCGGTCAAACTTTAGATGGCGTTTCTGATATTTTAGATAGCGTTTTAGATACTACAGCACCGCTGACAGCACCCCTGGTTTCTTTACCAGTCATCGGTGATGTGGGTGAAACGGCCTCTAATCTAAGTGGCTTGGTTGCAGAAACAGGTGATTATGTTGCGAGTATTCAGCCACTGGATCTGGTTAATGATGCACTCAATAACCCGGTAGCGAGTGTCGGTGGTGTCCTGCAAGATATCTCGGGCACTGTCGATGCACTGCTGGATGACCTTGCCCCGATTACTGATACTGCAGCGGATCTGCCAGCTATCGGCAGTATCGTAAAAACTGTAGGCGCTACAGCAGGTGCTGTGAATGCAGGTCTTTATGACTTGGGTGCTCAGCTTGGCAAAGTAAGTCCACTGGATCTGGAACTCCAATCTGCATATGTCTAATTGAATTTGATCCATACTGAATGATGAGCCTGACCGAATAAAAACAATAATGACCTGTACTTACTCACTCCAACCTGTCGCATGACAGGTTTTTTTCATATGCGAGATTCAGTATTTAGATTTAGAAATCCGCTGTTTATTTGTTAAGATGGCAGCCATTCAAATTCAATCGAAGATTAGGCCAGGAGCGAAAGCATGCTGATCATCCCTGCAATTGACCTGAAAGATGGCAAATGTGTCCGTTTAAAACAAGGTCGTATGGAAGACGATACTGTATTTTCTGATGATCCAGTGGCAACAGCACAGCATTGGGTAAATGAAGGCGCACGTCGTCTACATTTGGTTGATCTGAATGGTGCTTTCGCAGGTACACCGATCCATAAGCCTGTGGTTGAAGCAATTGCTAAGGCGCAACCAAACCTGCCAATTCAAATTGGTGGTGGTATTCGCTCACTTGAAACCATCGAGCACTACCTAGATGCTGGCGTGTCTTATGTGATCATTGGTACTAAAGCAGTTCAAAACCCAGAATTTGTTGAAGAAGCATGTCAAAAATTCGCGGGTCACATCATTGTTGGGATCGATGCCATGAATGGCATGGTGGCAACGGATGGTTGGGCAAATGTCACTGACGTGAAAGCAACTGAACTTGCGAAACGTTTTGCAGACGCTGGCGTATCAAGCATTGTTTATACTGACATCGCACGTGACGGCATGATGCAAGGTGTAAACATCGAACAAACGGTTAATCTTGCGACTTACTCAGGTCTACCAGTGATTGCTTCTGGTGGCGTGACCAATATTGATGACGTACACGGCTTAAAAGGTCAACCAGGTATTCTGGGTGCGATCACAGGTCGTGCGATCTATGAAGGCACTTTAAACCTTCGTGAAGCACAAGCTGTGCTAGATGCTTAATCTAAATATTTGATTTTAGATTTAAAGAGGTCTTCGGACCTCTTTTTGTTTTCCATTTTGAATTTTGATCTCTCCCATGTCTACGCAACTCAGCCAAATCCCCCTGTGGAAATCCAAACTGCCGCAGCTTTCACTCATCCTGATCACCATCATTTGGGGTACAACCTTTGTGGTGGTGAAATATGGACTGAGCTTTGCAAGCCCAGTTCTGTTTGTCGCGCTACGTTTCGCGGCGGCAGCGATTGCGGTCACGCTGATTTCATGGAAATACTTAAAAGGCATGACTGCATTTGAAATCTTTGCAGGTGCAGTCATCGGTCTCACCATTGCCTTGGGCTATGGTATGCAAACAGTGGGCTTACAAACGATTAGTAGCAGTGAATCTGCATTTTTGACTGCACTCTATGTGCCCCTCGTGCCGATTTTATTGTGGTTATTGTTCCGTAAAAAACCGCATGTGATGACATGGATTGGCGCAGGCTTGGCTTTTTTAGGCTTAGTATTTTTAACCGGTAATGGCTTTGGTGCGATTCAACTAAGTTATGGACAACTGCTGACCCTTCTCGGCTCGATTGCGATTGCACTTGAGATTATTTTTATCAGTTATTTTGCACCTAAAGTGAATACACGGCGCGTGACTGTCTTACAGCTGATTTTTGCATCGATATTCTGTTTTATGTTTGCGCCGATGATTGGTGAAACACAACTGCCTGAGTTCCATCCACATTTGATCATGATTTTGATTGGACTGGGCATGGCGAGTGCCTGTATTCAATTGGTGATGAACTGGGCACAAGAAATGGTTGATCCATCTCAAGCCGCGATTATTTATGCGGGTGAACCAATTTGGGCCAGCCTATTTGGACGACTTGCTGGCGAACGCTTACCTGCACTGGCACTATTGGGTGGTTTGTTGGTGGTGCTTGGCGTGATTGCCAGTGAATGGAAACCGAAGTTTTTAAAGCAAAAAGTGAAAGAGGCTGTTGAATAATACCTTTACAGCTCTCTAAAAAAACCCCTCCAAACCTCCCTTTGAGAAAGGGAGGCTTTTTTAATCCCCCTCTATTAAAGGGGATTTTTTATTGAGGTTTAGAACGACACCATTTTGCCCGGATTGATCAATGCCCCCAAGCCATAAGCGGTTTTAGCCATCGGAATCACCACAGGCGCTAAAGCGCGACCAAACAAAATGTCTTGATGTTGAATAGTGGTCAGCATATTAAAGTCATCGGCTTTGCCACAGAAATCATCGGCAATGGCTTTACCAATGCGTACCGTTTGTGCCACACCATGACCACTCCACCCCTGCACCGCATAGATCGGGAATTTATTGCCAAACTTACGACTGTCAGCCGCACCATTCATCGTGAGATCGGTTGTGCCACTCCAAACAAAATCAAGCTCGACCTGTTTCAATTGTGGAAACACATGCTGAATTCGACCCAATAAATATTGATGGGTTTTTTCAGGATTCCAGCATGAACCTGTACCCTCTCCACCAAACAGCAAACGGTTTTTAGACACCCCACGATAATAATCAATTTGGAATTGGGTATCGTAAACCGGTGCATCACTTGGTAATAATTCTTTTAAATCGACTTCCAAAGGTGCTGTAGTACACACATAGGTATAAAATGGAATCGTGGTTTGATTGTTCTTTTGCAAGAGTTTAAATGACGCATGGTGTACGCCCATGACGACACTCTTACGCGCTTTAATCACACCCGATGGCGTGGTCACATAAATACCATCATCACGTTCTTCAACATAAATCACTTCTGTTTGTTCAAACACCTGTCCGCCATTTTTGCAAAAGCCATAAATCAAACCGCGGTTGAGTGCCAGTGGATGGATATGACCACCAAGTGAGTCGATTAAACCGCCACAATAATTTTCAGAAGCGATGTGTTGTTTCAGCTCATGCTCACCGACAATTTTAGTGTGATCTTCACCTAAGAACTTACGTGCATCTGCACCTTGGGTCAGCCCCACCAAATGCCCTTCATGTACAGCAGCCGTAATATGTCCACGTTTACGCTGTAGCTCCAAACCATATTGATCTGCGATTTGGTCAATCAGAGACATGGCTTCCGTAGAAGTAAAGTGCCACAGCTTTTTCGCATCTTCATAACTGAAATGTTCAATCATTTCCGATGCTTCCCAACGCGCAAGCCCCGGTGTGAGCTGTCCGCCATTACGCCCTGATGCTGCACTGCCAATTCGGTTTTTTTCCACCAAAACCGTGTCTACCCCTTGCTCTGCCAAATGCAATGCGGTCGAAGCACCGAGTAGTCCGCCACCAATCACGGCAACATCACACTCGATGTCTGCATTTAGCGCAGGAAATTGATGACCAATTTCGAGTGAACTTTCATAGTAATTTGCAGGATGTTCAAAGTTGCCATGTTTTGGGTTGAGCCAATTCCACTCTTTGCCACTTTGTGCGTTTAGGCTGGTTCTAAATTCTACATCTTCAACAAATTTTGGCTTATTCATTTCACTTACTCGCTTCATCTCTTTCATTTCGTATATTTCAATTTTTTAATAGGCATTGCTAATCACAATGCTTTGCTTACGTAATCGTTTGTAGACAAATAACAGCACACCCACTGCCAACCAGATGCAACCACAGATCAGTGCAACACGTTCGAGGTTGAACCAAAGCCCCATCATGACCGTGACCGACAACCACGGTAGAACCGCATTGAGGAAGATATTTTTAAAACCTCGACGCTGACCATCTCGCACGTAGAATTTCATAAATACCGAGAAGTTAACTGCGGTAAAGGCGATTAATGCGCCAAAGCTCACCATACTCACCACAGTTGCTAGATCTAAAACAATCGCCATTAAGGAAATCAAACCAATAGTGAGTACCGCATACATCGGTGTGCCTAATTTGGCATGCACTTGCCCAAATGTGCCTTTATGGAAAATGCCATCACGCCCCATGATATGAATTAAACGTGAAGCACTGGCATGTGTCGCTAAACCTGAAGCAAAGGTATTCATAATTTGTGCGACCAAGAAAATCGCTTGGAATAATGCCCCGCCCACGTACAGCACAATTTCAGGTAAAGCTTCGTCTGGATTGTTAAAGCGCACGTTGGTTGGGAAATACAACTGGATAAACCATGATGCGGAGAAGAAAATCACACCGCCTGTGAGCGTTGTCAGCATCACTGCACGCGGAATATTTTTCTTTGGCTCTTTGGTTTCATGCGACATGGTAGTCACAGCATCGAAGCCCAAGAAAGAGAAACAGAGTATCGCTGCACCTGCAACCAATGGTAACAGACTCGTATCACCATTCAATAGTGGTGTCAGCGTCAGAACATGCTCATAGCCTTGTTCTGACCCAATGCCTTTGACCACAAGGTAAATAAACACCAACATCAGAAGCAGTGGTGCAACCACAAATACAATGCTTAAATTAGCTAAGATATTAATTCTAAAACAGTTAATCAGCGTGACTAAGGCAGTAAAGATACACACCCATGCCCAATACGGCACACTTGGCATAATCGCTTCAAGATAGATCCCCGCCAGTAAAGCATTCACCAATGGCAGTAAAATGTAGTCCATCAATGCACACCAGCCAACAAAGAAACCCGCTTTCGGGCCACAGGATTCTGCGGTGTAGGTATAGGCTGAACCTGATTTTTCAGTTTGACGAGCAAAGCGTGCATAACTAAATGCAGTTAACAACATAGCAACCAATGCCAAAATATAGGCCAGTGGCACACGCCCTTCTGTAATGCCTGACACGATCCCAAACGTATCAAAAACCACCATTGGGGTCATATAAGCCACGCCAATAATGACTACTTGCCAAAGCGACATTTTTTTAAACGAACTTTGCACTTTTTCCATGCACGTCACCTAAAATTTATTTATTTGAGTTATTTGTTCTTTTGCAACCTCTATGCCATATAATAAAAAAATACAAATTAAAATTTTGGAGTCTTACATGCCAAAGTACAGTTTAGAAACTAAAAAAGCTGCACTGCAAATGTATAAAAAAACCGATTACAAAGTGGCTGTATGCAAAGAATTTGGCATCTCACGTGTCACTTTAGATGCCTGGATTCGTCTTGAAGAAGAAACCGGTGACGTGCTTCCAAAGCCTGCTAAAAATCGTGGTGCGCCGGGCCATATTAAAGACTGGAACGAATTTCAAGCATTTGTAAGATCAATAAAATTTCAAAATATCAGTGATTTGGTACCACTCTTTGAACAGCGCTTTGGTTACTCAGTTTCTTATGCGGTTCTGGTTCGTGCTATTCATGTTTTAGGCATGCGTCGCCGTCGTGGTCGCTTTTATTCTTAAGTCAAGAATCTTCAAAAGAGAAAATAATTTCTCTCATAAAATTTAAATAAATAGCTGTACATTAATGTAAATTAATTTTATTAAAAATGTAAATTTAATTTATTAAAAAAGTAATTTTATAAAAATAAAAAAGTAAGTTTTAAATATTAAAAATGTAAATTAGTAAAAACAAAAATGTTTGATCATTATTTTTAAAATGTTTAGTTGTTTTTGGTATTGTCGCTCTAATATGGCAGGATGCCTGAAAATAGTGCATACCTTATTGCAATATTCTGCTGCGAAAAATCATCCAGCTATAAAAAAAGAGCAGCGATCTGCTGCTCTTTGCATCTCAATATTTGATTTATCGATACATCGGCAGATTATCATTCAAACGCATAATCCCGCGAATTGCACGATAGACAATCCAGATCCAGGCTAAGCCAATCACCAGCAGGCAGAAAGTGGTTGCACCGAATGCGATGCCTGCAAACAGGTCTGGATCTTCCCCTGTAAAGAACAGGAAGAAAAATGGAACAAAGGCAACGATATTCCAGATCAGATACCACCAGAAGGTACGGATCTGCCAGGTAAAATGACTCTCAAAAACTGTGCCGCGAACCGAGCTACGTTTCACATAGTTAATGACCAGTGCAATGACAGCAAGCAGCCCCCCGGTAAAGATCGCCACAATATAGAGAATATACAGAATAAAAGTCAGTGTGCGGTTAGGGTCCTTGTCAATCGAATAGTTCATACCCTCTCCTTTTTATCAACGCTCCCCTAAATCCTTAAGCTGTTTAAAGGGGAAATAAGCCATAGAATCAAAATGATGTTAAAGACTATGGTACAAAAATAAATCTGACGGAATGGTTGTTTTTGTGTTTTATGTCTCAGTCTTTGTTGCGCCAGCCAGGCTGCCGGCCATCCTCCCAGAAAGGCTACCAGATGCAGCGTATTTTCAGGAATACGGCGATTGCCCAGTTGGGCTGCTTCCTTATCTTGTGCATAAAGCCAGTAACTCAGCACATTCATCAGGCTGATCAGCAACACTACCATCCCGCTCAACAGGCCACTGAAGCTTAACACCACAAGCACCAGAATATATCCCACACAGAGGATTTGCATCGGCTGCAACTTTTCTTTTTTGTTCTTTATGGCTGTTTTCTGTTTAGCTGGCAAAGCCTTGATCTGGGCAGCTTTGAGATAAGTCACCTGCTGAGCACGATAACGCCCCTGCCCGTCCAGAATCACTGCGTAATCTAGGGCACAGCCCACAATCGGGCGTGGACCAGGGCGTGCAAAGTCTTTAATGTGCAGAAACACACGTTCCTTGTTAGCATCATTGGGCTGAATAAAGCCATAGCCTTTTTCATCAAACCATTCCACCAAACGCCCTTGATCACGCATATTGTTGTTCCTGTTGGTTAGGCGGTGACAAACTTAAGTCGTTCGATCAACATATTACGCATTTCTTCCGGATTCTTTTGTAGGATATCGTTTCCAGTACGACCTTCAGCCGCATTTTTCTGTGCCACTTGTAAACGCATCATCCAGAAACGACCGGCTGCCATCGCCAGGTAAAGCTGTAAACAGGCTTTTTCATCGTCAGTCAACGGACGTACACTTTCATAAGCCTTCAGAAAAGCAACTGCACGCTCCTCATTCAAGGTCACTGCCGGATAATCCGTACAAAAGTCATTCAAGGTAATAGCAATATCAAACAGCAATTCATCTTTATTCAGTTCATAAAAATCCAGAATTCCGTTGAGCTGATCACCTTCAAACAAAGTATTGTCACGGAACAGATCTGAGTGAATAAAGCCACGTGGACGATCAGTATAAACAGCAGTCAGCGCTTCATACAGACCAAGCAGTTTTCCTAACAGAACTTTATCTGCCACATTCAGAGTCGGTTTGATCTCCTGTGCTACGGCGTACCAGTAGTCATGGTCACGCACGAATTCACGTTCCAGATAAAAATCCTTCAGTGCCACATGCATTTTGGCCTGGGCAATGGCAATGGCTTCTGCCTGAGCAGTCGTCGCTGGCATAGGATGTTCGCCCAGCATCCGTGGCGCGATCTGCGCTGGCTTACCCTTGATGCTATGAATGGCCTTGCCTGAATGCGATAATGGCACAGGCACAGCAACGCCTGCCTGTCCTAGATGCCCAAGCACGGGAACCAGTTCACCAGCGGCCTTTTCATCCATGTCCTCGAATACAGTCAATACGTATTGCTGGTCTTCACATACCAGAAAGTAGTTGGTGTTCTGGATACCTCCTTGAATGGGAATCAGATCAATCGCCTTCAGACCATAAGGTGCTGCAAAATCCTGAACTTCCTTTAAAGTCAAAGTGGTATAAACCGACATAGAAAACCTGCGAAAAAACTTACATATTTTTGCTAGAATACCGTTTCCATCTGCCAAGGTGTAGCGCTTGCGTGGGTGAGTTTCATAATCGGCTGTAATAATTGGAAAAATTTATGCTAGCTAAACGTATTATTCCTTGCCTCGACGTTGATAATGGTCGTGTGGTCAAGGGTGTTCAGTTCCTTGATATTCGTGATGCGGGCGACCCGGTCGAAGTGGCGCGTCGCTATAATGAACAAGGTGCCGATGAAATTACTTTCCTTGATATTACCGCTACACATCATGGACGTGACACCACTTATCGTACTGTAGAGCGTATGGCCGAATCTGTATTCGTACCGTTAACTGTTGGTGGTGGTGTCCGTAAAGTTGAAGATATCCGTTTACTGCTCAATGCCGGTGCGGACAAAGTCAGCATTAACTCAGCAGCCATTTATAATCCTGAATTCGTACAGGAAGCTTCTCAGCGTTTTGGTGCTCAGTGTATCGTGGTTGCAATTGATGCCAAGAAAACCGGCGAGAATAAATGGGAAATCTTTACTCACGGTGGCCGTAAGGAAACCGGTATTGATGCGATTGAATGGGCCGTAAAAATGGCGGACTATGGTGCAGGTGAACTGTTAGTAACATCGATGGATGCTGATGGCACCAAAGCGGGCTATGACCTGGCACTCATGCGTACCATTAATGACCACGTTAATATTCCAACAATTGCCTCGGGCGGTGTTGGTAACCTGCAACATCTGGCTGACGGAATTCTAAAAGGCGGTGCAGATGCTGTACTTGCAGCCTCAATCTTCCACTTTGGCCAGCATACCATTCCAGAAGCAAAAGCTTATCTGGCAGCACAAGGTATTGAAATGCGTCTTTAATTTTTTTTAAAGACAAGATCTGAAAAAGGCATGTTGATCATGCCTTTTTTATTGGCTGAGAACCGATACACATGAATAGTGGACAAAAAAAAGGAGTCTTTCGACTCCCTATAAAACCAAGAAATAGACTACAGCGCTTGGTATCAACATAACTCATAAAAACTAACCATAACTCAAGTATTCATAACAACCTGTCAGCGTTAGGCTATATCGCTGACAGATGTAAATATAGGTTAAAAAACACGCCGAATATTGACAATTTAAGTAGGATTTATTGACAAATCACGACAAAAATAGCGTGCAAATGCATTTTATTTCGATATCTAAAACTTTCAGGTTTCTTTTAAGGATTCAAGGATCTATTTTTTTCGACCCATTTGGCTGGAAAGACCGGGTGAATACGACTGCTCAGGGCTCGAGAAACCGGTTCAGGCAGATGGAGGCCGAGTGGATTTTGTTCCTGGAGTTCAGGCGATGAAATCACCCGTGTCCCCATGACGTAGTCGAACCATGGCCGGGTCACACACCAGTTGGCATCCTGATTACTATTCATATGATGGTCATAATGCCAGGGAATTTTTCGCTTGGCCCATTCTGGTTCCAGATGTGCCCGACGATGTACATAATAATAATTGCAGGCACTATAAAGCACTGCGAGCGACATTCCTTTTGAGACCGGATAAAAGGCCAGGCCAAATACACTGGCAACCACAACTAAAGAACCAATTTCATTACGGGTACGCCAGTTCTACCAGCCTTCTACATAGCCATGATCAGAGAATGCCGTCTTACGCACTTCGCGATGATGCTCCCAGTGTGAACGCATGCTCTGCGGTACTGGACTGTAACGAGCCTGTCCTTTGTGATGTATGCCATGCAGAATATATTTATGTGCAAACCATTCAAAACCATTGGCCACTACACTATAAGTCCTGCCAGAAAACCTTTTAGCATCGTCTGTCACTCCTTTTTATTCACTATAGGTGAGGTAAAAGGCTAGATATTGACCAAAAAATCCAATATGATTGACAAAACACGACAAAAAAGAATTAAAAAATGCACAGCATACAGGACGATGCAGGCACGGTTTATGGTGGGCTAGGACATTTATTGCTGGAGTTCTATCAGTCCAAACAACTCCCCATTCCAGAAAAACTGCTCTCTATACAGGAAGTTGAACGCTTTGACTTTAGCCTCTGGCGTGATCTGCTCATACAGTTACAACAAAAGTTGCAAACCCCGGCTTTAGGACTTGAAATCGCCAACTTTGTACAACCCCGACATCTCGGAATAGTGGCCTATCTTGTCCTGTCTTGTGAGACCTTGGGTGAAGCCCTAATGCGCTATCATGATTATCATCGCTTGGTCTATGACGGTAGTCCTCTGGAAGTCCGGGTAGAAAATGACGTTCTGTCGATTGCCTGGGCGGAGATTCCCTTTAACCTGATGACTCAGTTGACTGATGAAGTGGCTATGGCATTGATGCTGAAAATTTTGCGTTCACTGATGGCCATCGATGACATTCACTTGCATGAAGTGCATTTCAAATATCCGGCAAATAAATATATCAATCTATATGAGCAGTATTTTCAGTGCAAAGTGCGTTTTAACCAGTCTCAAAGTATAATTTTTCTTCATGTCTCTGAACTGGCCAAGCCACTACGCCAAGGTGATCAGACCCTGCAGAAGCTATTAAAACAACAGGCAGAAGCCTTACTGGAAAAACTGCCAAATACTTCCCAGGCAGATCAACGTATTCAACAAGCGATCTTGGCTGGATTACAGAAGAATATGTTCCAGATTGAGCATATTGCCCGGCAGTTGCACTGGTCGGTTCGGCAGTTGCAGCGGCATTTGCAAAAACAGGGCAAAACCTATCAGCAGCGGATGCAGGAAATCCGTTTTATGCTGGCTCAGCAATATCTGAAAGATGAAAATCTAAGCCTGCACGAGATTTCCCTGTTATTGGGCTATTCTGAACAAAGCGCCTTCCAGCGTGCCTTTAAGCAGTGGAGCAGTGAGACACCGCAACAGTGGCGCTCAAACTATCTGGAAAATAAAACCCAGGAAAAAACTTTAGATCACCCGATAGAGGAAAACCTGAATCCCCAATATCAAATTTAGAATAGTGCAGTATTGATAACAGTGTTTTCTGAAAGAGAATAGGCTTTATCAGGATCTCACTATTTTTTGGTTTGACAGTCCTGAGCATGGGTGTGCCCTTGATCATATTTCAGGAAGACCTTTTAAGCCGGAAGTCAGCTTTGACCTCTAAACAGTTAGCCGCTTTAAAACTAGAGACCTGATTCCCTATACCGTGTCTCAGCTCATCGGGGCAAGCATTGCATATAGGTACTGAATATGATTGTGGAAGGACAGGCTGGTTTCTTTCTCAGGTGGCTTCGCAACGACTGGTTTTGGTGATCTTTCACCTGGTAAATATTCAATGATGTCGCCTTAATCATTGAGCTTGTACTGACTGCCATTTTCCTGATTGTGATCATGGGGGCTACTGAACGTCGTGCAACAGCTGGCTTTGCGCCTATTGCAATTGGTCTGGCATTCACCTGATCAGTATTCCAGTCACCAATACCTCGGTGAATCCTGCACGTAGTACGGGTGTAGCCCTATTTGCAGAAACAGCTGCCCTGAGTCAATTGTGGCTGTTCTGGATCGCACCTATTGTGGGTGGCGTGATTAGTGCTTTGATCTATAAAACTTTGCTTGAGAAAAAGGCTGAAATTTCCAAACCTGAATAAAAAAGCTCACGTTGATCGTGAGCTTTTTTACTTTATATGGAACAATCATTAAACTTAAAAAGACAATGCATTATAAAAATGGATTATCAATTTCCTGAGCATCATCACGCTGGATCTTGTCAGGCAGATCTGGGGTATTTTCGAGTTGCTGAACCACATCATTCAGGAGTGCCTGCAATGCCTTGGCTGCTTTCAGCCCGGCCTGATCCTTGGTTAACTGCAAGTTTCCATAGAGGCTGACACAGTCCACATCATTTTCAATGGTCAGGTCGTGAATCGCATGCGATTCAGTGCCATTTTCATAAGGCTTAAACATTTTCTTCTGTCGTTTCCTTGTTGTTTTTCAATTGTACCGGACAAGATTTATGCTACCTGAATCCTGTCCAGCACAACAGAATTATTTCAACAGCTGCAAAATGAACTGTAGTATTGCTTCCAACAACTGATTGATTAATGCCCCTTGCGGATCATTATTGCCTGGTGCGTCATTAGTAGAACCCTCGGGTGTTGAAGTATTCTCGCTCACAGACATGCTACTACCACCGGAACGTTTGAATTCATCTTGTAATGCTTGCAGCTCACTCTTGGATACATCTTCGGCGCACTGGCTTTCTGCATCCCAGTTTGCATAGGTGATTGGCTTATTGGCCTTCACCTCACTGGCCTTTAAAGGCAGCTTATAGGTATTACGTTTTTGCTCTTCAGTCAGTTGCGGGAAGATGTTGATATTAACCAGTTCTTCCAAGGCACAGACACTGATGATCTGAACTTTTGGTGCCGGGTTTTTCAGGTTGTTATCGACATAATACACCCCGGCTGCACCAGTTTTCGGCATATATACCGCTTTATAGGTCGCATTCGGTACGATCACGCCCTTACCGATCGTCTCCAGCTTTTTCGCGCTATAGACCGGCCCAGTCACGATGTAGACATCCTGTTTCTGTTTGGTCACCACAGCCCGGGTAGCTTCTTCCAGCTCACGCCACACCTGCTGATTGTTCTTCGGTGCTTGCGGTACCATGTTGGCTAAAGAGAAACTATCAAACTGCGCCTGCTTGGTCGGCATATCGGCATTGGGTGCCATATGTCCACGGTCATAGCCAGTACCGCGATAGTCAGCCAAAGTCGCACGATGTGCCGAACTGACACGTTTTTCCTCATGGAAGCTGTCTTCACGTGGAATTTTCTGACTCAGGCGAGCTGGCGTCAGTAATTCTGCGACCCATAATGGGGTTTTGGATACGCCAGAATACATGACATTAAAGCCGTTAAAGCACAGTGCATAGCTGTTCTTTTTCAAGCTTTCCTTCATTAAGTAAGGTGGTACATCCCGGTAGAACTGATCCAGACAGGCAGAATTTGACGGTGACGACAGCGATACCCACTGGCTGATTTTTTCCTGACCAAAGGCAATCGCGAAACTACCCGATGCCACCACACCCAAGATAATTTTTACAGTATTTTCGTTAAGAAACTGAAAGACAGGATTTTTTTTGATACGTTGCTTCTTGGCCATGATTACAGCTACTTTAGAACATCTACAGCGAGTTTTGCCGAGCTTAACAAGCCCTGTAAGCCGTGTATATCGTGACTTTTCCAATTGTTTAACAAATAAGCAATATGTAGAAAAAGGTCCCGTTAAATATGTAACAGCCTGTCGGTTTTTTACTAATGCTTAGACTAGGTTTCAATCCATTTATGTAGCTTTCCTTGCTGCTCACTCTTTAATTATGTAATTGTAAGAACCTCTTAGTCCTCGAAGAAATATACGAAGGAGCATTGTGATGTTATCGCTGAAGAAAAACTCCCATACTTGCAAAACTCATTATTCAAAATTAATGGCTTTAGGTGTATTCACCAGTGTAATGAGCCTAAGTGCATTGGCTGAACCGCGTGTACAGCCGGGCGAAACATTAGAAAGCCTGTCCAAGGCACGAATTACGACCACTGTAAACGGTCAGAATGCTTCTCTGGAAAATCTGGTCAATTCTGGTCAGATTCGTTTAGTACAGCCGAGTCAGGTACCCGCTATGCAAAGTAACCAGCCATCTAGTATGCCCTCTGGACAGTCAGGCATGTCTCAGCAGCAGGACATGATGCAACATTCTCAAGATCCGGCCATGATGCGACAAGGTACTAACCCAGGCATGCAGCAACCGAATGACCCGCGTACTCTGCCTGAGATGCAGCAAGATTCTCCTATGATGCAGCAAGATTCTCCGATGGCACCAGCAGGCTCTACTGCTCCAGGTGCAACCATGCCCTAGTTGGTCTGAAATGGATATTATAAAACCAGAGCTGAGCTCTGGTTTTTTTCATCCTGAATATCGTTGCTAGATTTCAATCTGGCTACCGAGTTCCACCACCCGGTTGGTTGGAATCTGATAGAAATCACTGACCGGACTGGTATTACGTTGCATCGAAATAAACAGTTTTTCCCGCCATGGTGACATGCCTTCACCGATGGCATGAATCACCCGATCACGCGAGATAAAGAAGCTGATCTGCATCAGATCATAGTCGAAGCCCCATTCAGCATAGGCCTGCTGGACTGCCAGTGGAATATCAGGCTGATCCTTGAAACCGAAATAGGCATAAATCCGGTAAAAATGGTCATTCAGCTTTTCCACTTCTACCCGATCTTCTTCTCCCACAAAGGGAATATCCCGGGTAATTACTGTGACCATAATATTACGTTGATGCAGTACCTTGTTATGCTTGATGTTATGCAGCATCGCATGCGGCACTACATCCGGAGTTCCTGTCAGGAAAATGGCATCACCTGGCACAAACTGGGTACCTTCACCGCTAGAGACACTCTTGATAAATAGCTCAATCGGCAGGGTATTTTGCTGCATACGTTTCAGCAGCAATTCACGGCCATCTTTCCAGGTCATGAGGATCGTAAACAGTACTGCGCCAAGCATGATTGGCACCCAGCCACCGGAATAGATTTTCAGTGAAGTAGATGCGACAAAAATCAGATCGAGCGCCAGAAAAGGTGCCGCAAACAGCAACACTTTCCAGATTGGCCAACGCCAGAAACCATAAGCTAAAATAGAGATCAAGATCGTGCCACAGAGCATGGTCATGGTGACTGCCACCCCATAGGCACTGGCAAGTCTCGCACTGTTTTCAAACAGTAAAATCAGAATCACTACTGAAATAAACAGCATCCAGTTAATGAATGGCAGATAGATCTGGCCACGTTCTTCGGCTGAAGTATGTTTCACGCTTAAACGTGGTAAATAACGTAGCTGAATCGCCTGATTAACCATGGAGAAGACCCCGGTAATCACCGCCTGTGAGGCAATGACTGCCGCAGCCGTCGCCAGACCAATCATTGGATACAGGCTCCATTCTGGCAGCAGCATATAGAATGGATTAGCCAAAGCTTCTGGACTGCGTAGCAGAAGCGCACCCTGCCCTGCATAATTCAGTAACAGACATGGCAAGACGATAATGAACCAGGCCAGACGAATCGGCAGGCGACCAAAATGCCCCATATCCGCATAAATCGCCTCACCTCCAGTCATGGTCAGAATCACGGCGCCCATGGTCAGGAAAGCAACATAGGGTTGATCCACCACAAAATGATAAGCCCAATAAGGGTTAATCATCTGCAGGACCATCGGTGTCTGAATGATGCTCCATAGGCCAAAACCGCCTATGGACAGGAACCATAACAAAGTCAGTGGGCCAAAGAATTTGCCCATGGTTCCAGTGCCATGACGCTGTACCAGAAACAGGCCGGCGATAATTCCGATAGATAAAGGTTCCAGCCATTTATTAAACACCGGTGTCGCAATACTCAGCCCTTCAATGGCAGAGAGCACAGAAATGGCAGGTGTGATAATTCCATCGCCAAAGAATAACGATGCCCCAATAAAGCCTAAAGCAATCAGGTAAATTTTCTTCTTATCCGAGATGAGTGTAGTTCGCAGGTTGAGGGCCAGCAATGACATGATGCCACCCTCACCATTGTTGTCAGCACGCATGATAATGGTGACGTATTTAAAACTCACCGTCAGCATGATGCACCAGAAGATCAGGGAGAGAATGCCCAGTACTGAGGCTTCGCTGATGGCAAGATGCGCCGTTAGGAAGCACTGGCGCAGTGCATAAAGAGGACTGGTGCCAATATCACCAAAAACGACCCCAAGCGCAGCCAGCGTAATGACTGGTAAAGCTGCTTTTTGTGCAGTACTTTGCATATGTTGTCTTCGTTTTAGAAAGCATTTTTGCGAATCATAGCACTGCCTCCAAACTTTTTCTGCAAATCAATTGTTTCAAGCTTGGCAGACTGGTTTTTTTTCTATATCATCCACCGCCATGGTGAGGTGTCCGAGTGGCTGAAGGAGCACGCCTGGAAAGTGTGTATACGTTTATAGCGTATCGAGGGTTCGAATCCCTCTCTCACCGCCAAATTTGATTTCTACGGGACTGTACCGTAGTGCAAAAGGCTTGAATCTAAAGGGTTCAAGCCTTTTTTTACGCCTATACACTACGGTGCAATCCAGTAGTATCCCGACATCTTTGTCGGTACTTTTGACGGTATCTGCTCGCAGATGACTAAAATAAGGAGTGAGTCAGGTTTTTCCTGAAATTTATACCGTCAAATGAGGCTCACAAAATGGCTAAAAAGATTAATAAACTTGATGCTAAAACTATTAAGAATCTATATTTTGATCCCAACATTAATAACAAATATACGGATGGTGGTGGGTTATATCTTTTAGTTCATAAGAATGGATCAAAGTATTGGCGATTAGATTATCGTCGCCCTATTAGCCAGAAACGCAATACGCTAGCTTTGGGTACATACGATACAGTCAGCCTTAAGGAAGCTCGCCTAAAATGCGACGATGTAAAACGCATGATTGCTAACGGTGTAGATCCTGCGGAAGAACGAAATAACCATAGAAATGAGCTAAAAGCTAAACTTAAAAATACCTTTGAAAAATTTTCAACTGAATGGCTTAAAATTCGTGAACTTGAAGGCAAAGTAGACCGAGAAACAATCCGAAAACTCAATCGTGATATTTTGCCGTTCATTGGCAAATTACCTGTGACTGAATTAAGTGTCGAACAGCTTGAACGTGATGTAACGAATAGCCTTGTAGAGCGTGGTGCACTCGAGTCGGCTCGCCGTGTGAAGTCTATTATGGGTATGGTTTTAAAACTTCCGTTTAAACGCCGTCTGATCACCTATAACCCAGCTTATGACATTACCTTACCCAAACCTATTAAAGGTAATCATAAAGCCGTAGTAAGCGAATCAGAGCTTAAAACAATGCTTCAAAAGATTTGGCGATATCATGCTGAAAGCCCACGTGCACGTTTACGGACAGAGCTTGCATTGAAACTATCAGCTTATATCTATCAACGTCCAAATGAAATCCGTGAATTGCTATGGGAACATGTGGATTTTGAAAATCAGCGTTTGTGCTTTCGTGCATCAAAGACGCATCAAGAGCATATCGTTCCCCTATCTCGCCAAGCCTTTGACATTTTGAAACAGCTTGAAGATATGCGGACAACCTCTAGATTTGTTTTCCCTAGCGTGAAATCACCGTATGAAAGTATGAGTGAGGACACTATTCGTCAGGCACTCAATAGACTTGGATATAAAGGCAAACATACGGCTCATGGCTTCCGAGCAACAGCACGTACAATCTTAGGTGAAGAACTTGAATATCGGGTAGACATCATTGAACACCAATTAGCGCATACGGTACGTGATCCGAATGGCACAGCTTACAACCGGACTAAGTTTTTACGCCGTAGACGTGAGCTGATGCAGTTATGGGCAGACTATCTGGACACTTTACGTCAAGGTGGAGATGTATCGGTATTTAAACCAGAAGATGAAAACAATATCATTGCATTTAATTTAGGAACAAAAGCGTCGTAGCGGTTAATGCAATACATATCAATTGATGAAGTAAAAAATAAACTTGGTAGCTATAGTAAAATTTCCAATTTAGTCTCTTCAGGTGAATTGGAAATTTGCTACCGTGTAAATAATTATTTTGCGTCAGTTGATGATATTTCAGGACTTGTTCATTCAATTGAATACGGTAATCAATTGTTTATCGCTGAAAATACAGAAGAATTAAAAAAAGTTATCTTAAATCCTAAAAAGACTCTTACAGTTTCACAAACACGACATGCATTAAAGTTAAAGCATATAGAAAATAAAATTGCTAATGATAAAGAGAAATATAAAAATTTTCTGCACCCTGATGGGCTGATTCATACACCAATTTTCAAATGGATATTTTTAGAAAACTCTCCACATATTGAATTTTTAAAAGGGCAAATAGAATCTGGAGTTAAGGTTTCTGAACCTGAACTATTTCCTGAATTCTATACAAATTATTCAGATATAGAGGAAGCTCAAAAAAATTTAGATTACACATGGGGCAAACGAAATTTTTCGAGAGAAGAGCTATTCATCACTACAAATAGTTGGAATAAATTTTCACGTAAACCAAAAACAAAAGACGCTTTTGATAGATCTCAAGAAAATTTAACCCAAGATCTTCATCAACTTATTTTCATACTCAAACATATTATTTTAGTAACGTCTAAAACTAGCCAAAAAGAACTAAATGATCAAATTATGAATTTGCTTAAGCCTAAAGGCACAAAACTTAACCCTGATAAGATCAATAAATTTTTTATTGAAGCTAATTCACACGAAATTGAGATTTTAAGAAAAAATATTATTACTATTTTTAAAAATAAAACAAATACTTAGAAGCATAAAATTATGCATTTTTTTCAAAAATAATTGTAAAAACATAGGATAAGAAAAAAACTTCTACACTCCTCATCACTACGAAACACTACCGTAATGATGAGGAATTATCCATGTCCCCCCAAGATCCTAACATCTACAAACGCTTACTAGCACGTGATTATTGGCGAATGTGTCAACTCGCCACAACTGCGGAACATAAAGAGCGTATTTACAAAACCAAAGAAGGTTTAGAGCGAAGAATCAAAGCTCGCCCTCCATCTTCAGGCATCTTGCCATTAGGTCGGTCGACTATCTATGACTTAGTACGTAAAGGAGATATGCCTGCGCCTGTACGCTTGAGCGAACGTGTGAGCGCGTGGCGTACCACTGACCTAATCGAATGGCTTGAGTCAAAACAGTAATGCAAAACGAATTATTTACAACTTGGGAAGCCGCAAGGTTTCTAGCCCAATGGCTACCTTTACGCTCTCAAAAGGCTTGGTATCGGTATCTGATGATTAATCCCTCTCAATACCTTCATCAAGATGGATACAAACTGAATGTCCAAGTCATCAACGGCGAAAGACGATACACCAAAACCACATTAGTGGCATTTATAACCTCTCACCTAAGCTCAGGTGAACCAAAACAAAGGAAACAACATGACTGAAGTAATGAACCGCAAATGCTCTGAAGAGCTAGCTAAGCTAAAACAAGAGATTATCGATGATACGATTCATAATCTATTAGAAGAGAATGATGGGACATTTGATCTTAGTACAGAACAAGGAATCAATGTGGCTGTCAACTATATGGTTGATTACCTCATTCTTAATAAAGTCGATACCAATGCACTCGACCTAAAAGAAAATTTAATCCGTCGCTTACCGCAGAGTAAAGTCTGATGAATTTAACAATTATCAGCACTGAACTTTTTGCAGATATTTTAAGACACAGTGAAATTCTAGAGGTAGAGGAAAAAAGCTCCTCTACAACAGAATACACGATCATTTATAAGGGATTGAAGACCTTATTAATTGATACTGCTGTCGAAAAATATTTAGTCGAGTAAGCAAACTAAGCATGTGCATTGCGATAGTGCACATGCTTTCCTTGAACGAATTTGAAATACTGGTATGCACTTAGAATCTGTACAGGACAATAGTCCAAACTATGTCACTATGACATCTAGCATCGATCATCTAAATAATCTTCTAAACCATTATCAATCCAAATGGAATCATGCTGTAGAAGTAGCAGAACATCAGAATATTATCGAAAAGAGTAACATTCACAACTATGAATTTGATCGTAAAAAGTTGAAACCAAAAATGCTCAGCTTTAAAAATGGTGCATCCATTCAGGTGCAACAAAGCCTGATCAAAATTAAATCCCAAATTGATTTTATTAATGTGAGTTTCAACACTATTAAGGCGACTCAAAGAAGCTATATCAAAAAGTTTCTAACCGAGAAAATCGGTAAAAAACATTTTATTACTGAAGAACATAAGCATAACGCTACGGTTAATACTGATAGCATGGCTTCATGTACCTTTAATATTCGTATTCATGACGTGAGCAATAAAAAGTGCATTCATAAAATTGTTCATGCGCTTAAGAAAAATTATGGTGCATTTAATTTCAGAATTACGTGCATTGAGCTTGCGCATGATTTTTACAATGCTCCACCTGAGTTTTTAACCGCTCTATTCAAATCTATTCAGTTTGATGCAGATGTACAAAACATCCGTATCTTTAGGCTAAAGGGGGAAAATCAGAGTATCCCTTATGAGCCTATTAGGCTTAAAAACTTACTACTCCAAGGCTTCAATATTGGAGTCAATGACTATCGTAAGGATGATGTTTACTATCATTTTTACTTTAAGAAAACGGATCATAATAAACGCCCCCTTCCCCGTGAGGAATGGCGTTTGAGAGCGGAGGTAAGATTAAGCAATCTTGATCATGCTCTAGAGGATTTACGAAATGTGGTGAAAACTGGCTTCAGGAAGATTACTTTTACTCAATTGACCCATACGGCGACGCTTGGGCAAAGGAAACTTTACTCGCTCTATATCCGCCCATACGGACAAAAGCTCTCCTCACCGATTCTCAAAAATGGGCATTATCGGGATTTCAAAAAGTTTATTTGTACAAATCAAAATCTGAATGAACGGTTACGTGAGTCAGTAAAGAACTTGTCAAATAAATTCTAGATTCGCAAATTTCGGATGAGTTTTGAATTACAACCGCCGTGCTTAACGCTAGTAACCGCCGTAGCCACGGCGGTTTTTTTATGTTTAGTTGTGCCTAATAACATATAGGTATTCATTAATGTAATGTATAGACCCTATTACAATAGATGAAAGAGAATAGTCTTAAGTTCAATATGGCTTCTCTAGATTGATTTTCCACAGGAATGCCCAAGCCGTATTAAATAAAATTGACTACGAATACAGACACGATTGTTCTTAATAACGAGTATCCATCTAGCGATTGCATTCCGCTAGATAGATTAAAATGAGTGAAGTCCTAGAAATTTAAGAGTTTATGGAATGGAGACTATTCATAAAAATTGGCAGTAAAATAAAGTTCTTATACTTTAACGTTATAAAAACTTAACATTAAGTTACTACATTAGCTAAATAACTTTTCCCTGACTAAATAGTGATATATTTGATTCATATTTATTACTTTAAAATTACTTTATAGATATGTCTAATCAACAAAAAATTGCCAAACTATTAGATGGTTTTGATATTAGTTTAAGTAGCTTAGAAGACCTAAATACAAGCGGTACAACCGTTATGCTTAATGACGCGACCCGGGATATGAAGGATAAATTATTTTGTCCGAAATGTGGAGTTGCTGTTTTCCGGAATCCATCTGAGGGAATCTTCTCTAATGGAAGAAAAGCATCATTTAGTCATAAGCAATCAGAGACTCCTTGTATATGGAGATCCAAAAAGAAAATCGGACTACATTTTGAAAATGAAACTGAAGCACTTCATCTGATAGAGAGCGATCAGCTAGCAATAGTTTCAGGATTTATGCGGCAACAACCAGAACCTACACCAAATGAATCAGGTGTCTATGATCAAACACCTGTAGAAAGTGAAGATGGTGAGAATATTGATTTGCCAATCCCAAGACATCATGGAGCTACTGTTTCCTTGCCATCAAAAATCATGTCAGTAAATGGCATATGTAAAAATTTCCATAAAAATTATGAAAAGTTTTTTATTTTACCAAATCTAGATCAACCTGAACTACTAAGCTCTCTTTTAGTCAATATTGATTCTTTAACTGAGGATGAATTAAATACAATAAGTATCGACGGAGATCAAAAAGAACGTCTTTATTACGGGCGCATTACAGCTGTCAGAGACTTTGAGCCAAAGCGAGATGACAATATACGTTTTGTTTATCTCAAAGAACACCATACCGTGCGTGATTTTTGCTTAAAAGGATATATTGGTGATCTTAATAGACATGGACTTACAGAAAACAATATCAATCAATACTTATTAATATGGGGAAAAATCACTTCTAATGGAATAGGTTACAGTATCGATCATCCAAGTTGGGGAGAATACGGAATTCTTCCTTCAAAATATAATGCGCTATTAGATTGAAATAATAAGCTACCTCTAAGGTAGCTTATTTTCTTCTTCATCCAAATACTCTATCTAACTCAGACCATTCAATTATTTTCTCTGATATACAGTCAGATGTATCACCCTCAATTAAATCAATTTGCTCACACGCTAAACTCCATTTGAAATCTTTGATAATCTCAGTACGTTTATTTTTATCACTCTTAGACATTACTTCTAAATTCTCATAGTCAGGAGATAACATAAACAATTTAAAATCAGTTTCCCGCTGAGAGAATTTTTTTGTAAAAACAATATTATTCAATGCTTTAAGGCAGTTAATTTCGATTTTTTCAGGAGTCGCATATACTGAAGAAACTAAATCTCCTAATTTTTCTCCATTTTTCACATTAAGTGCGATTGGTAACTTTCTAAACCCAACTATTTCATCCCCTACAGGCTCAATATTTTCTGAAAAAATTTCACTGTAGATACTTCCGATTTTATTTTTTACATATGCTTTAACATCTGAATGAAACTTTGCAGTTTTTACAGTTCTAAATACTTTTTTTCCTCTAAGATTGTTATGAGGGTGAGATAAAGGAACTGTTCGGTAAAGTAAATCGTCAAGAATTGAGTCAATAGACTCGCCCTGAACAAAACCTCTTCTATCAATGATGAGCTGATGAGAAAAAGAATTTTCGAAATTATGATTTAAAAAATCATCAAATAGGTCAATACAATTTTTTATATAGGAAGCATTCTCAGCACCAAAACCACATTCAAGGCGCGCAAAGTCTTCAATGAATTTAGTAAAAATAATCCCATTCAAGTTTACTAGCACACCAATTGCTAGCTCTTCCATTGTAACTAAATCCGGCTTAAAGCGAATATGTGACCACGTAGCTTGTATGAGCTCTGTTTGCTGGATAGTTTCTTTAAGAAATCTATTCTCGAATTTTTTGAAATTCATGTTAATACCTGCTAAACATATTGAGCTGAAGTATCAAGCCAATAATCACATTTTTGCTCGATAGTACTATATTGGATAGCTGCTTCTTCTAGAAAATCTTGCAGAATTTTACTTACTTTTTGTATCGGTTGAGGGGGTAATCCAGTATCTACCTCTTCTGAGTCAATAAACTCCTCAACTAAGGCAAATAACTCTCCTCTAACTTTATTCAAGCCTTGAATATGTTTTTTCTTAAGCTCAACTAATTCTGCTACTAAATCCTGCTTCCAAAACAATCCATCCCCGAATCTTCTCTTGTATATTTGAGCATATCCTTTCTGGAACGGTCCATTTATAGTTCTTGCCTGCATAATATCCCATGCAGACCAGTTATCTCCATATAGAATTCCCCCATGATCAATGAGTGTAAAAGTTCTATTTGGTAATTCTAATAGGTTTCCTAAATTTCTATCATTATTAGCTAACCAATCATCACATAGAATGAGTTCAGGAAGATGATTCCAATTTTTAAGTGACTCTTGTACTTGGCTTATTAAATAGGCTTGAATCTGGGGATCTTGTTGCTGAGTTATCTCAATGCGTTTATTGAGACCATTAGTATTAGTTGTTACCCATGCAATAACTTCCCCTCTGTATTTTTCTATTTCAGACGCATCCTTCCACAACTCAGGAGTTCCTGTCTCAGAAATTTTATATTGTAAAAATCCGCCTAATTCTGGCTGTGGAAGTTCTAATGATTGGATCAGTAAAAATCCGATCGCTTCATTCAATAATGCTCTCTTTTTATCATGTTTATAAAACTTAACAAAAGACTCTCTACAGATCCCATCATCCCAAATTATTTCTGCTACATGTGTACCTATACCCATGCAACCATCAACTGCAGATCGGAGAAATTTTCTATAATGGGAAAAAGGTAAATACTGTAAAATTTGAGTCATTGCCCTACCCCAAAGAAATATTCGGTCAAAGTATTGTTATTTATAAAATAAAAACATATATAACTCTATAATTTAGCACTTTTATTTTAATTTTTATACTTAGCAAACTATAAAATTCTATTCAATGACGGTACAAATGTCGGTATATTTACAGTATGTTTTTTTTATGTTTAACTATTTCATATATTTAGATATTAAACCTGACGGACTCTCTCACCGCCAAGATTTATAATCATGTAGCCACATGATGTCTTAAAAGGTTTAAATCCAAAGGATTTAGGCCTTTTTTGTTATCTGTAATTAAAGTTTTCTCCTGCACTCTTCGTTTATCGGCTATCTTTTTAATCATTCATTTTTTAGCAACTCACAAAGAACGGATATTCAACCAGATTCTTTATTTTTATAGCTTGGTAAAGGAAAATTCCTCAAGTATTTGAGCTAAATTCCATGGTTAGAAATCACAGCAGATTCAATTTTTATGAATCACGATAAAGCTTGTAATATTTTGCCAATTGCTTGAAAAGTGATCTAATATAAAATCTGTAATCAGAGACTAGCTGTAGTTTCTTTTCCAATTTTACCTCCTTCCCCATGATGGAGGTATTTTTTTATTTAAAACAAATCTGTTCTTATCCCGTCGCGAATTCTCTTATACTCTTATCTTCAGATCTGGACAATAACGAGAAAAGACCATGAAGAAACTCGCCTTTACCACCTTGCTCGTTATGTTTGTTGTGGCTGGTTGCCAAAAGCAGCCTGAACAGGCAGAGGCCGCAATGTCGACGAATAAAAAGTCTGTAGATGTCATTCAGTTTGAACAGGCGGATCAGAAGATCAATAACTTTCTCGATCAATTAGATCATCCAAATACACCTATGGAAGTTCGCAAGAAAATCATCTGCGAAGACTATCCTGAGATCTATTTCAAAGAGTACGTACCTGCCTTTATGAAAATTGCGCCAGAGAATACTAAAGAACAATTAGAGCAGGATCTGAAGCTGGCACTGGACTTTTATAAGGAGAAAGATAATGTGGTTTGCTGATGCTTATCTTTTCAATAATGAAAAAATGAATTCTAACTTGGCACAAAAATAGCTTAATTTAATTGTCATCATCGCTATGTTATGTTGCTCTTATGGGGGCATATAAAAGGAGAACAAAAACCAATAGATTTAACCAACCACGCCATTGATCTTGATTCAAACTAAAAACTAAAGATAGACACACTGCTATTCGGGAGCGAACATGAATAACAGCGCAAACTATGCAAAACAGATCAAAAACGCTAAACGTGGCGGTTACACCCCGACCATTGCCAAGGACGTCAACAAACATAAGATTCAAAAAGCCCTAAAACTTATCGAACAGTGGAGAAGGCTCGCTCAAGAACTCAAACCTCAAATGCAGTTTGACATGGCCTTTACCTTGGAAGAATGTGCTCAGGATTTGGACCGTATCCTAAAAAGCCGATAAACCTAAATTTTATTCATATCCAAAACCAGTTTAAATTTTCCACCCTCGCCCACCCATTCGCATGTGGGCGATTTTCATGAATCCAGCTGATATATTTCTCGCTGTGCAGCTTTTCGTCTCATGCAGAATTCAATCAAAACTTAAAATTTCACCAAAGCATTTAAACGGTTATTTTTTGGCTTGCATCACTCCGAAAAATCTGTAGAATGCACACCACAACGCCGGCATAGCTCAGTTGGTAGAGCAACTGACTTGTAATCAGTAGGTCCACAGTTCGAATCCGTGTGCCGGCACCATTTTCTTAGCCTCGCTTTTTAGTGAGGCTTTGATGTTTCTGGAGTCTGCATTTTCTTCAGGCTTGCTCTTCAGGCACTATGCTAGTGCTTCGCCCTCGCGCTAATCTGCACATAACGCACCACACCTTCTTCAAAAAGCTTTCGGCATAGTTTTGCAGTCATCTGAATTTTAAATTCATCTAGTCTGGATGCCTTCACAGACTGAGTCAGTTTTTTTGAATTTAAATCCTGCTGCACATATCTGGCAAAACCGGCAAATACTTGTTCTGACAGATCTTTAACCTGGATATCTGTGAATTCAAATTGATCCAGACATTCATATAATGCACCTACCGTCATCAAATTACTTAAATTGATGTCTGCTGATTTCAGCAAAAACTGGTATTTACGCTTTTGAAATGAATTTAAAGTTTTCCAGCGCTCAGACAAAACCAGATGATGAAAACCGATTCGCGCATTTGAATTCAAAACTGAGATCAGCTGTTCCAGCAAGGCGGGTACGCTATTATGATAAGCAGCATCCAGACACAGCACAGCGTCAAATCTATGTGGGAAATGGATATCTTTTAATCGAAGAAAAGACGCATGATAAATTGCATTCAGTTCGGGTAAATGCTGCTGGATCTTGGCGACACAGACTTTCTGTAACTCTACGCCTGCCAGGTATTGCACCTGATAATGCTGTTGCCAATGCAGCAGACTGGCACCCTGACCGCAGCCAAGATCCAGTAATTTATCTTTTGAATTTAAATGGATGGTTTCAGCCAGATGATCAGCTAAAGCCTGACAGGCAGCAACATAGTCTTGCTGCCCTGTCTGCCAGTAACCGAGATTGCTCCAGGACAATAACGAAGTATCTCCAAGCAATGCCGCATTGATGGCATATTTATGCTCTGGTAGACGCTGTCGAAAGGCCTGGAACAGTTTCATGCTTAATAACCGAGTTGTGGTGCAACCTCAATATTCGGTTTTAAGCCTTCAAATGGCAATGGTGCACCAAAGATTTCTGCAATCTTCATTGCTGAAGTGACTGCAGATTCCAGAATTGGTAAACCGTCGCATGACCATGAACCACAGTAGAATACTTTACGGTCCTGATCCAGATGACGTTGCTGCAATTCCTTGTTCAAGGCCACAGTATGCGCATCAACAACTGCACGGGTCAGTGTCACAGAAGAAATGACTTTCTTCGGATCGATATCCGTAACCGGACGCCAGGTCTGGAACACGGGTGACTTGCCAACCAGTGTTGGCTCAATCGCATTAAGCCAAACCGTGAACTGCTGACGGGTAAACTTACGGTCCATCATATAGCTCAGTACCGCCCAGTCTTTACGTTTCGGCGGCATCACGCTGGTATCAGTGTGAATCACCAATTGACCCTGCTCAAACTGGAATTTTTTCAATAATTCAATATCTGTTGCAAACTGGTCTTTATCGAGGAATTCTTCGATCTTGTTGGTTGGTGTTGCAACGATGACACGGTCAAATAACTTGGAATAACCTGCCGCATTTTCTACACGAACCTGATCACCCTGCTGTTGTACCAGCGTGGTTGCTGCACCACTGACTATGTCGATGCCTTCAATCAGTTTATCCACCAAGGCTGGTGTACCGCCCTGCATACGCAATAATGCATCACCATCCGTCAGCTGACGCAGGAAAATCAACAATGGTTTCGCAGGCCATTCGCCAATGGTTTTTGGGTTACAGGTACAGATGGTATACAGCACCGGCATCACCGCACCATGCCAGAATACTTCTTCGATATCATTGCGATTAATAAATTCTGCCAGGCTGATATCCTGATTTTTAGATTTAAAGAATTTATTTAAGGCTGTTTTCAGTTGTAATAAGCCTTTCACCAGACGCCAGCCATATTGCTGAAGGCCTTTACGGTTATTAATAATCGGGAAATTACCAATCCGGCTGCGTGAAGTTGTCAGCCAGGTTTCAGTCCGGTCCTCAAATAACCAGCTGCACGCCATATAAGTGCGTACCGGATAGGTCTTGATACCAAGATGAGTCGCAAGACTTAGCGTATTTTTCCACAAGTACGGATTCATCACACGCAAAGGGGCATCTACCAGTCCACCTTCAAACTCGAGGCTGTGACTGTCCATGCCGCGCCCTTGCTGCGCTTCAAAAATAGTGATGTGATGTCCTGCATCCTGAAGAATTCTGGCTGTAGCCAGTCCGGCCATGCCACTACCAATTACTGCGATATCCAAACCGATCATCCGTCATTGAGAAACTTTTAGAAATTATGTACCAAGCCTGCCTTAATTAGGCTATTAAAATCTTCCAGATTGCATTTTTTTCAGATGGACTAAAGCACTTGAAAATTCATATTTTTTTACATTTTTATATAAAAAATCAACACTGTTTAAATTTATGCTTTTATTGATATTTTTTTATTTTTAAATAATTTATCCTTTGAAAACAATATATTTAGATTAACTATTTTTTTACCTTTCGTTTTACAAAAGGTGCAATAGTCGCTATAATTTTCTGCATAATAAAATAATAACTCCATCACACTCCATAATGATGAAGTTATTAAAAAAAATCTTATAATCAGAAGAACTTACAGCGCATAAATATTTAAAAAGTCTCTGCATTGCAGAGGCTTCTTGTTTCTAGACTGACATTTTTATTCAGCAGTGACCGGAATTTCACCAAATTTACCATGATTAAAATCCTGGAAGGCCTGGACAATTTCTTCCTTGGTATTCATCACAAATGGACCATAACCTTGAATGGGTTCATTCAATGCTTCACCAGTCAAGACTACAAATTTACTGTCCTGATAAGCCTGCAACTGTATTGCAGGATCGCCATCCCGGGCAAATATCACAATTGAACTGTCCAGAACTTTCTGGCTTCCATTTACGATTAATTCGCCATTCAGTACCACCAGCAGTGCATTATGACCCGCAGGTACATACAGCGTGGTTTCATAGCCTGTTTTCAACTGACCATCCCAGACATTAATCGCACTGAAGGTTTCTGCTGGCCCAACATGACCACCAAATTCACCTGCAATGATACGCAAATGCCCTGCACCTTCATCCATCTCAATACGAGGAATTTCAGCAGCCGTTAAGGCTTGATAGCGTGGTGTGGTCATTTTGTCTTTGGCTGGCAAATTGACCCAAAGCTGAACCATTTCAAACAGACCACCTTGCTCAGCAAACTGATGAGAATGAAACTCTTCGTGTACCACACCTGAACCTGCTGTCATCCATTGCACATCGCCTGCTTGAATGGTACCGCCACCACCACTAGAATCCTGATGAGTCACTTCGCCCTGATACGCCAAAGTCACGGTCTCAAAACCACGGTGTGGGTGCGAACCCACGCCATGCTGCACGCTGGTTGGATCAAAATGATACGGTGCAGCATAGTCCAGCAACAGGAACGGACTAATCACCTGACCCAGACGGTCATAAGAAAACAGGTTTTTGACCGGGAAACCATCACCGACCCAATGCATGTTTTGATTACGATAAACACCAATCACTTTTTTCATCTTTTTACTCCTATGTACGATAGGATGAACATGGGGCTATTTTAAATCTGCTTTATGGTTTTTTATACAGTCAGCTCAATATGCAGTATCTCAATAATGCAACAATAATCATGTTTATTTTTACAAAATCAGGCTAAAAATATAAATAAATACAAAATAAATCGAAATATCCTATTTTTATGATAAATATTCCTAATAATTACGCTTCATTTATCCTACTATGCCCCCTAATATAAAACTGAAAGTTTCAACCTCAATGCAATTTAAAGGCATTGAGTATTGAAGATTTTCATTCAATTTTAGTTTTAAGGATAATGATCATGGGAAAACCTTACGTTCGTCTAGACAAAGATAATGCTGCTGTACTGTTGGTTGACCACCAAACCGGTTTATTGTCATTAGTACGCGATATTGATCCAGATAAATTTAAAAACAACGTACTCGCTTTGGCTGCTGCAGCAAAATATTTTAATTTACCGACCATTTTGACCACCAGTTTTGAACAAGGTCCAAATGGCCCATTGGTGCCAGAGTTAAAAGAAATGTTCCCTGATGCACCTTATATTGCCCGTCCTGGTCAAATCAATGCATGGGACAATGAAGACTTTGTTCAAGCAGTTAAAGCAACAGGCAAAAAGCAATTAATCATTGCAGGTGTGGTGACTGAAGTCTGTGTTGCCTTCCCGACGCTGTCTGCATTGGCAGAAGATTTTGACGTATTTGTCGTCACGGATGCATCGGGTACGTTTAACCATTTAACACGCGATTCTGCATGGGATCGTATGTCTCAAGCAGGCGCACAATTGATGACTTGGTTCGGTACTGCATGTGAATTACATCGTGATTGGCGCAATGATGTTGAAGGTCTAGGTGCTTTATTTGGTAACCATATTCCAGACTACCGCAACCTGATCAACAGCTACGTGCAAAACACCACGCAAAAATAATCTTCCCGATCAAAGTAGCGATCTGTGCATCGCTGCTTTGTGATATTTCAGTTTTCACTGCAAATATTTTTCGATTTGCCGAAGTTCCTCTATCATGGATGACTAACACGCCAGCCAGTGAGATTCAACGTGCACTCTTTTGATGACTATTATTATTTTTATCTTGTGGTCAAACATGGCGGCTTTAGTGCAGCCAGTGAAGCCTCAAGTATCACCAAGTCAAAATTGAGCCGTCGTATTTTAGAGCTTGAGTCACAATATAATGTCACTTTAATTCAACGCTCTACACGCCATTTTAAAGTCACTCCACTGGGTCAAGAACTCTTTGATGAGTGCACAAAAATCATTCAGCAAGTCGAATGTGCTCATAATGTGTTATTGAAACAAAAAAGTGAACCGCAAGGCATGATTAAAATCAGTTGCCCATCGGTCATGATGCGTTATCAAATTCGCGGCTTACTCAATGCATTTTTACAACAATATCCCAAAGTACAGGTCGAAATGGAGCTGACCAGTCGCCGTGTCGATGTATTGCATGATGATATTGATTTAGCCATTCGTACGAATTTTGCAAGCAATGAAGACTCGAGTATTGTGGTGCGTGATGTGGTCAAAACCACACATTGTTTGGTGGCCAGTCCGCAATTATTGCAAGGACGGATGCTGCAATCACCAATTGAAATCCATGAATTCCCGACCATTGTATTGGGTACACAAAAAACCCACTATCAATGGCATCTGCACCATATTGAAAGCCAAGAAGACATCATCATTCCGCTACAACCGCGAATTAAAAGCAATGATTTAGCAGGCGTCTATTATTCTGCCCTGGATGGTCTTGGCATTGCTGATCTGCCCTATTTAACTGTAGAAAAAGATCTAAAAATGGGACGATTGGTTCATGTCTTGCCTGAATGGTGCTCCAATATTGGTACCCTACAACTGGTTTATGCCTCACGTAAAGGTCAACGTCTGGTCATGGAAAAACTGATCGAGCATCTGGTGGAAGGTCTGCGTGCCGCAGCAGAAGGCCACAAGGGATATACCATTTAAAGTATGATTTCAATTTTCAGTGCATATAAAAAAATCCAGCGCTGAGGGCTGGATTTTTTTAAGACTCGATAAAAGCTTATCGAATTAGATTTTACCGACCAGGTCAATTGAAGGAGCAAGCGTTGCTTCGCCTTCTTTCCATTTTGCAGGACATACTTCACCTGGATGAGCGTGTACGTACTGAGCTGCTTTTACCTTACGAAGCAGTTCTTGCGCATCACGACCGATACCACCTGCATTGATTTCAATGATCTGGATTTTACCGTCTGGGTCGATCACGAAAGTACCGCGGTCAGCTAGGCCTTCAGCTTCGATTAGCACTTCAAAGTTTTTCGCCAGAGTCCAGCTTGGATCGCCGATCATTGGATATTGGATTTTACCGATCACGTCAGACGTGTCATGCCAAGCTTTATGGGTGAAGTGCGTATCAGTAGATACACCGTAGATTTCTACGCCCAGTTTCTGGAATTCAGCATATTGATCAGCAAGATCGCCTAATTCTGTTGGACAAACGAAAGTGAAGTCAGCAGGATAGAAGAATACAACAGACCATTTGCCTTTCATATCCTGCTCAGACACTTCAATAAATTGACCATTGTGGTAAGCAGTTGCATTAAATGGCTTAACTTCAGTATTGATTAAACTCATGTGACTTTTCCTATCAGTTCGTGGGAATTCATTCGATGAACCAAGAATACGTAAAAACCATGAATAGATAAAACCGTAACTTTTTATAAAAACTATCGGTTTTTTAGATTAGACCTCTTGCGAAAGTAAAAAATGCCTCAATATAGATTTCATGAGATATGAGAAATTAAACCGTTTTTCAGATTCTGAATTTAAGCGCTTGGTTGGTGTACCTCGACCAGTTTTTACTGAAATGGTCGATGTTTTAAAAAAAGCAGAATCTCTTAAAAAGAAATCAGGTCGTCCTCATACTTTAGCTATAGAGGATCAATTGTTATTAACGCTCAATTACTTACGCAACTACAACACTCAACTAGAATTGGCGGCATACTACCATATCGCTGAAAGTAATGTGAATCGAACCATTAAAAAGGTTGAAGATGCTTTGATGAAATCGAGATGTTTTACTCTGCCAAAACGAAGTATTACCACAGCAGACGAACACTTTAACTGGGTCATTATTGATGCGACAGAATGTTCAATAGAACGCCCGAAAAAAAAATCAGAGTAAGTTCTACAGTGGTAAAAAGAAGAAACATACACTAAAAACCCAAGTGATCTATCATCCGCAGAGCAAACAAATCATAGGGATCGATGTATCAAATGGCAGTCAGCATGATATTAAACTGGCAAGAAAAACGGTTAAGAAGTTTAAACATTGTGAATATGTTCTGACCGATTTAGGGTACTATGGATTAGAACAAGAGGGATTTAAGTTATTGATGCCAATCAAAAAAAAGAAGAATTTACCTTTATTTGATGCTGAGAAAAAGTACAATAAAATGCTTGGAAAAATACGAGTTGTGATCGAACACATCAATAGTCAATTGAAAACATTTAGAATATTAAGTGAACGCTATCGAAATAGACGGAAAAGATTCGGTTTACGCATTAACTTAATCGCTGCACTGGTAAACCGAATCAACTTGCAATAACGACTTTCGCAAGAGGTCTATTTATAAATTCTATTAATTTTTTGCTTATTATCTTTTATCCCAATTTAACGCCTGACTTTCACTGAGAAAAATGCTGTAAAGAGTCCCAAACGGAGCGCGCCAAAGCAGCCGCATGCTGTTGCGGAAAATCCTTGACTCGACCAGCAAGCCAGGCACGGCAATAACTTTCTGTCGCGCCGATTACTAAAGAGGTTAATAAAGCAGGCGGTACAGCTTGCAGACAAGCGGCATCCGGCTGTTGGGCCATCCATTTCTTTAAATCCTGATTGCGCTGACTGGTACGCTGTTCCAGATCTTGGCGCAGCTCTGAAGTGTGTACCACATGATGGGCCGCATAGAGAAAACGGGCAAAGTCTGGATAACGGATAACCCAATCAATATAACTTTTAATAATGGCATGAATTCCCTGTTCAGCACTTTTCACTTGGGATAAAGCATCTAAACGTCGGCTGGACTGATCCTTTAAAGCTGCCAGATACAGCGCAGCTACAATGCCATCTTTATGATGAAAATGATGATAGATTGCGCCGACACTGGTTTCTGCCCGATCCCTAATCATTTCAATCGTCGTTGCCGCTATACCACTATGTAAAAATTCCTGTAGCGCGCAATTCAGAATTTGACGCTTTAAGGCCAAGCGTGCTCCTGGATAACTCCCTTCCAATACATCCATACCTTGCATTCTCCTTAATGTGCTCGGCATCGTTAATCATTAATTTCTCTAGTTTAAACACTTTTCTTGTGAGTCCTGCAAATACAGAATATTATTCTGTATGAGGATCTTATTATTATTCACCTCTTACGCAGGATCGCGATCATGAGCCAGGCTCTAAAAATATGGAAAACCTTTCAAAAAAAACCTGGTGGTAAATATATATTTTCCAGATTGCTTTGCCTAAAAATACCTTATTTCAGCACTATTTCCCCGCTGCTCGAAACACTTGCTCCGTATTATTGCGAAGTGAGCATGAAGAAACATGCTGCCGTACTCAATCATCTAGATACCATCCATGCGATTGCCATATGCAATCTGGCTGAACTAGCTGCAGGTACCATGACCGATGCCAGCGTCCCCAAAACCTACTCCTGGATTCTGAAAGGTATGCAGGTCGAGTATCTTAAAAAAGCAACCACCGATTTAAGAGCAATTGCCACACCAGCAGACTTGAATGTTGAATGGCATGAAATCACTGAATATCAGGTTAATGTGGAAGTTCTAGATACGGCGCAAGAAATCGTGTGCCGTGCCCTCATCACAATGTGGGTATCTCCTAAAAAGAAGAAAATAAATAAGCGCGCTTTAAAAAAACCCGTCGGCTGACGGGTTTTTGAGGACTATCCTACGTTTTAAATTTTAATTAGAACGGTAAGTCATCATCCAGGTCTGCTGCTGGTGCTGCAACTGGCGCTGGTGCAGATTTTGGCGCAAAACCGCTTGGGTTGTTATTGCCATAGCCACTGCCACCCGCAGGTGCATTATTGAAGCCACCTTGCTGTGGTGCGTTATAACCCTGTTGACCAGCATTGTTATTGCCATAGCCGCCCTGGTTATTGTTAAAACGTGGCTGTGCAAAGCCGCCATTATCTGACTGCTCACCTTGTTGAGGGCGACCAGAATCCAGCATTTGCATCTGCTCACCACGGATTTCTGTGGTGTAACGCTCTTGACCACTTTGGTCTGTCCACTGACGGGTACGTAGTGAACCTTCGATATATACTTTAGAACCTTTACGTAGATACTGCTGTGCAATTTCACCTAAACGGTTATGCAGCACAATGCGGTGCCATTCGGTTTGCTCTTTACGCTCACCGGTGTTCTTATCCGTCCACGAATCACTGGTCGCGATAGAGAATTGAGTGAGAGAACCCCCATTCGGGAAAGTTTTTGTTTCAGGATCTCGACCTAAAGTACCTACTAAAATAACCTTATTTACACCACGCATGAGACCTATACTTCCTATTTGTTTCTATATTTTACTTTATAAGAGTTATGCTTAAATGGCTACCTCTTTACCCAACAAGTGCGTTAATTGTTGTCGCGCAGTATCATTAATCTGCTGTTTATCAACCTTGACGTAGGCCACTTGCTGTTCCGGCATTACCACGACTTCTTCAATACCATGAATGGATAAAAGCTGTGAAGTCCATTCATCTGTTTGTCGATTTTCAGGCAGGCTTAATACCAGGGAAGAAAGATAGCGTGGCTGAGCCAGCCCAAAACTGATAAGCAGCCAGATTATAGCAACCGCAGTCAGAATACTCCAACCCATGGAAGTGTCATTCAGCAACAAAAGCTGTCCACCCAACGTACCGCCAAAGAAGGCACCAAGGAACTGACTGCTGGCATTGACACCCATCGCTGTTGCTTTGGACTGAATCGGCGCAACTTTGGATAACCATGATGGTAATAAGGCTTCCATTACATTGAAGGCAATAAAGAAAATCCCCAAACCAGTGAGCAGGATATATTTCGATTCAAAGCCAAAAATCAGCACCAATAAACCAACGATAATTCCAGCAATTGCGGTCAGGAAAATGCCACGCATTTTGCGGTATTTTTCCGCCAGAATAATACTTGGAAAGGCAAAAAACAGACTAATCACAAGTAAGGGCAGATACACCCAGCCATGACTGGCTAAAGGAATATTAGCGAACTCGATTAGCTGCGAGGGCACATAGATAAACATGGCTGTTAATAGCAGATGTAAGCTAAACACAGAGACATGCAGGCGATTCAGGTCGCCCATTTTCAGCACCTGTTTTAGCTGCTTCAGATAACCCTGCTGAAAGTTACGATGATGACGGGTTACTTTCGGTACCATCAGCAGCATCGCAATTGCCGCCAGCCCCATTACAGTAGTTACCCAGAACAAACCTGAAATACCCACCAGACCCGTTAACCAAGGCCCCAAGGTAAATGCCACCACAAATGATAAGCCGATACTCATGCCCATAGTCGCCATGGCTTTCATGCGGTTTTCTTCACGGGTCACATCGGCAAGTAATGCCATTACCACTGCCGACACAGCACCACCACCCGCAATGGCACGGCCAATGATTACGCCATAGATCGTGTCCGACATGGCGGCAATTGCACCACCCAGTGCGAATAGCAATAGCCCGAGGACAACCAGTGGCTTACGGCTGAAACGGTCTGCAAGAAGACTAAACGGAATCTGTAAAATGGCCTGAGTCAGACCATAGACACCGACTGCCAGGCCAATCAGTGCCGGCGTAGCATATTCATATGACTGTCCTGCAACCGAAAATACAGGGATAATCATAAACAACCCCAGCATACGCAGTGCAAAAATGCTGCTAAGCGCAAAGGTTGAGCGACGTTCTAGGGCATTCATCATAAATTATGGCAGTTCAATTGGTGGATCTTCAGGCGAAGATTATAGGACATTCAGCCGGGATGGATGCAGGAATTTTATTTGAAATAAAGATGATGCTGATCTAAGAAATAAAAAAGCGCAGCCAGAGCTACGCTTTTTGATTCCGATCACAGGTCTTAGTGATGCAAAGCCTGACGTTTCTTATACTGAATCGAGGCAATCACGGCCCAGACAATAAAGGCTACCCCGATCAGACCGGTGACCACTTCTGGCACATGCACACCAGTACCGCTGGCAATCATGATGAAGGCCAAGGCACCAATCGCATAATGCGCCCCATGTTCCAGATAGATGTAGGCATCCAGCGTGCCTTTTTCTACCAGATAAATAGTCATGGAACGTACAAAGATCGCACCAATCGCCAGACCAAGCATGATGATCACCACATCTGAGGTAATCGCAAAGGCACCGATCACGCCGTCAAAACTGAAAGAAGCATCCAGGACTTCCAGGTACAGGAATCCGCCAATACCCGCTTTTACCACACCAGTAGGTACGCCATTTTCATCATGACGAACTGCGTTGCCATTTTCATCGACTTCCGGTTCACCACCCAGCAAATGGCTGAGTACCTGTACCCCGATATAGATCACAATACCCCAGATTCCCGCCATCGTCACAACCAGGCGTTTCTCTTCAACCACATTGGCTGCCATGATCAACAGCGCCACCAGTGCAATAAAGACTGACATCGCTGGAACATTGGCCAGATTGGATAAACGGCGTTCGACTCTTCTGAACCAGTGCGTATCCTTTTCTTCATCGAGGAAGAAGTTCAGGAATACCATCAACAAGAAGGCGCCACCAAATGCCGCAATCTCAGGATGATGCGCCATCAAACGCGCCGAATATTCTTTTGGATCATTCAGCGCCAGCTGTACCACTTCCATAAAGCCCATGTCTGCGGTTACCGCAACGATAGCTACCGGGAAAATTAAACGCATCCCGAAAACTGCAACTAGAATCCCGACAGTCAGGAAGAGCATTTTCCAGAAATGATCCCAGCCACGCAGGACAGATGCATTGACAACCGCGTTATCGAACGATAACGACACTTCCATAATCGCCAGAATGGCGGTAATGGTCAGTGCTGTGAGCATGGTTTGCAGGCCTGCGTCAGGACCATGGGTATAACCCCAATACGCAGACAAACCAAGACACACGATCGAAAATGCGATTGAGAAACCAAAATGTTTCAACATACAAATCGACCTTAGATAAATTTCATTGGGTGTATTTCTTTAATTGTAGGGAAATACCAAGACTAAAACTTGTCTTAATTATGAAACTTTTGCCGCATAAACCAAAGCACTTCCTGAACCATTTTTGAGTATTTTTTGCTTTTCAAACCTGTCGATCTTTTAAACGGGTCGATCTTTGCTATAGTGCTGCATGCTTTGACTTCAACTGCTCAGGATTCAAATATGAGTTTCTCTCAAGACGTATGGCAACGTAATCTCGAACTTTATCAAAAGACCTTGGCACTGCCTTTTAACCAGCAGCTGGCACAGGGAACATTGAGCCGTGACGCCTTCAGTCATTATGTGATTCAGGATGCGCATTATCTGCTGGCCTATGGCCGTGCACTGGCAGTCTGTGCAGCCAAAGCCTTTGAGGCCGATGATGTAATCCAGTTTAGTGAAGCGGCTAAAATTGCGATTGTGGTCGAGCGCAGCCTGCATAATGGCTTTATGCAGGATTTCGGCATTAGCAAAGCCCAGTTTGAAAATACGCCTTTGACTCTGGCTTGCCATCACTATACTTCCTACTTGCAGGCGACTGCCTGGGCAGAAAGTTATCCGGTGGTATTGGCTTCGTTGCTACCTTGCTTCTGGATTTATGCAGAAGTCGGCAAGGATATTGTCGATAAGGCCGCAGCAAATAACCCTTATCAGGCCTGGATTGATACCTATGCCGGTGAAGACTTCCATACTGCCGTGCGTAATGTGATTGCAACTGTGGATCGCGTGGCAGCGCGTGTTGATGCCGACACTCTGGAAAAAATGCATGCAGCCTATACTCATGCGGCGCGTCTGGAATGGTTGTTCTGGGACAGCGCTTTTGAGCAACGCCAGTGGCCTGGTCTGGATTGATATCAGCTGAATTTAGCCCTGTTCAATACAGGGCTTTTTTATTTTTTCTACAAAATTCTAAATCATGCACAATAATTTTTTATCTTGATCGATATCCTGCAATGCCATGCACTGAGTCTTTTGTAGAGGTCAAAGCCATCATCAAACGTCTTGATTAAAAGGTTGGTCAGGATTTCAATCGGGGAAAATACCTCATACGTTTTTAACTCATTGCTTTTGTACTGATCATTTGACTAATCACCGACATAACTTGACGTTTAAAATACTTTTATTTGCACTTGAACATTTTTCATGCGCTATCATATACACACTCTATTCAAATGAAATTTCTAGGATCATTGCATGAGCCAAAGTCACATCCGTATTCGAGGTGCACGTACCCATAATTTAAAGAATGTGAACCTTGATATTCCCCGCGACAAGTTTGTGGTGATTACGGGGCTTTCGGGTTCAGGTAAATCATCCCTTGCATTTGACACCTTATATGCCGAAGGTCAACGTCGCTATGTGGAGTCACTGTCTGCCTACGCACGTCAGTTCTTATCGCAAATGGAAAAACCTGAAGTCGACTCGATTGAAGGCTTAAGCCCAGCGATTGCCATTGAGCAGAAGTCGACCAGTCATAACCCTCGTTCAACCGTAGGTACGATTACCGAAATTTACGACTATTTACGTTTGCTGTATGCCCGTGTTGGTACGCCGTATTGTCCTGAACATGACCTACCGATGGTGGCTCAAACCGTCTCTGAAATGGTCGATGCGGTTAAAGCTTTAGAAGAAGGCACTGCCCTTATGCTGCTTGCCCCTGTGGTGCGTGAGCGTAAAGGCGAATATTCAAATTTATTTGAGCAACTACAAAGCCAAGGTTTTGTTCGTGCCCGTGTCGATGGCGAAGTCATGGACATTGACCCGATTCCTGAACTGGATAAAAAGAAAAAACATACCATTGAAGTGGTCGTTGACCGTTTTAAAGTGCGTGATGACCTCGGCAACCGTATTGCGGAAAGTTTTGAAACTGCTTTGCGTTTAGGTGGTGATATTGCCATTCTCTCGTGGATGAAAGGCGAACAGTCTGACCGTGTATTTTCAGCTAAACACTCTTGCCCTGAATGTGATCGTGCTGTGGCGGAACTTGAGCCGCGTTTATTCTCATTCAACAATCCTTTTGGTGCTTGCCCAACCTGTGATGGTTTAGGGACACGCAGCCATTTTAGTGCGGAAAAACTGATTCCGAGTCCTGATGTGTCGATTAGCCAAGGGGCAATTCGTGGTTGGGATCGTCAGCGTCCTTACTATTACAGCATGATTGAAAAAGTCGCAGCGCATTTTGGTTTTTCATTGGATACACCGTGGAATGAACTCGATGCGGATACCAAAAAGAAATTCCTTTATGGCACAGGCAAGGAAAAAATTGACCTGAGCTATGTCGATGAACGTGGTCGCCGTCATAATCGAGTGCAAGCTTTTGAAGGGATTTTGCCGCATTTAGAACGTCGTTACCGTGAAACTGAAAGTAACTATGTACGTGATGATTTAGCACAGTATTTATCGAATGCAGCATGTGATGCATGTGGTGGTTCGCGTCTGAATGAAATTTCACGTCATGTACGTGTTAAAGACAAGACCATTGCTGAAATTACCAAAATGTCGATTGGCGATGCTGAAAGCTACTATCAAGACCTGAATCTTGAAGGTGCCAAAGGTGAAATTGCCGATAAGATTTTTAAAGAAATCCGTGAGCGTTTGCACTTCCTCGTTTCAGTCGGTTTGAACTATTTAAGTTTATCTCGTTCTGCCGAAACACTATCAGGTGGTGAAGCACAGCGTATTCGTTTGGCATCGCAAATTGGTGCGGGCTTAATGGGCGTCATGTACGTTCTCGATGAACCTTCAATCGGTCTGCATCAACGTGATAATGACCGTTTGCTTGAGACTTTGGTGCGTTTACGTGATCTTGGCAACACGGTTTTAGTCGTTGAGCATGATGAAGATGCGATTCGTGCAGCCGATCATATTATTGATATTGGTCCGGGGGCAGGTGTGCATGGTGGTCATGTCATTGCCGAAGGTACATACGATGAATTGGCTGCCAATGAAAACTCGCTGACGGGTCGTTACCTTTCAGGCAAGCTCAAAATTGAAGTACCGAAAACTCGTGTTCAACCACCAAAACCTGATGAGCAAATTAAGCTGATGGGTGCTTGTGGTCATAACCTCAAGAATGTCGATTTGACTATTCCTTTAGGTGTGATGACTTGCGTTACGGGTGTATCGGGTTCAGGTAAATCGACGTTGATTAACCGTACGTTATTGCCGCTTGCTGCAACGCAGTTGAATGGTGCAACGACCTTAACGGCTGAAAAGTTTGATTCGATTGATGGTTTGCAGTTCCTTGATAAAGTCGTAGACATTGACCAAAGCCCGATTGGTCGTACCCCACGTTCGAACCCTGCAACCTATACAGGTTTATTCACACCAATTCGTGAATTGTTTGCCCAAACCCCTGAAGCGAAAGCACGTGGTTATACTGCGGGTCGTTTCTCGTTTAACGTGAAAGGCGGTCGCTGTGAAGCTTGTGAAGGCGACGGCATGATTAAAGTGGCGATGCATTTCTTACCGGATATGTATGTGCCTTGTGATGCCTGTCATGGTAAGCGTTATAACCGTGAAACGCTGGAAGTAAATTACAAAGGCAAGAACATTTCTGATGTACTGGAAATGACCGTTGAAGATGCGATGCATTTCTTTGATGCCATTCCTGTCATTCACCGTCGTTTGGAAACTTTAAACCAAGTCGGTTTGGGTTATATCCGTTTGGGTCAATCTGCAACCACACTTTCTGGTGGTGAAGCACAGCGGGTCAAACTGGCACGCGAGCTAGCAAAACGTGATACGGGTAAAACGCTCTATGTTCTGGATGAGCCGACGACTGGTCTGCACTTCCATGATATTGCCAAGTTGCTGGATATCCTGCATCAGCTTCGTGACAAGGGCAATACCATTGTGGTGATTGAGCATAACCTGGACGTGATTAAAACTGCTGACTGGATCGTGGACTTAGGTCCTGAAGGTGGTTCAGGTGGCGGTATGATTATCGCGGAAGGGACACCTGAACAAGTGGCAAAGAGTAAGACTTCACATACGGCACGGTTCTTAAAGCCGTTGTTGAAATAAGAATCCTCCCCCTCTCTCCTTCTTTCGTAAAGGAGGGTTAGGGTGGATTCTAAAGAATTTAATTCTGTGCTAAAACGGTGATTCATTCACCGTTTTTTGTTTGAAAAATATGGATATACGAAATCTAAAGATACTAAAAGAAGATTATATGGATTAGACATCCGCCACTGCATTACGCCCTAGCCCTTTAGCCATAAACAAAGCCTTATCCGCTTTGGTAAACAGGCTGATCCAGGACTGCGCGCCTATCGCCACCCCCACACTGACCGAGACCTGAATTTGGTCGCCAGCTTCACTTAAAATATAAGCGTCATCTACTTCGCTTCGAATCTTATCGGCAATCTTACGGGCATTGTCGAGATCAATATTTTCAATCAGAACCAGAAACTCATCCCCACCATAACGCACCAGTAAATCAGACGTACGGACATTGTCCTTCAGGCATTGTGCCACGAACTGAATGACTTTATCTCCGATAATGTGTCCATACTGATCATTAACCTGCTTAAAGTGATCAATATCAATAATCATCAGACACGTCTGACTAAACTGTGAAGGATGTGACTCCAGAAAACGGGTGTATTCCTCCAAGGCGAACCGATTTGCCAATCCGGTTAAAGGATCGGAATGAGCAATATTCTTCAGCCTGAATTCTAAAGCATCACGTTGCTGTAACATCTGTTGCAACTTTTGAATGGCTGTAAATAAGGATTCAGATTTGGAATGAGTATTGGATGATAAAGGTTGAGTATTACTATTATCCGAAAGCGTAAACAGAATTTGACGCGCTTCGATCAGCGGCTGAAACACACTTTTACGTGCAAAAATCATCGTCGCAATCGCAGCCCCTAACGACACCAACGAAAGTAAAATTGTCCAGAGCAATTGCTGCAAGTGAGAAGATTTTTCCCGCTCTGTAACCTGATTGCTGTAATCAAGCAAATAGCTTTGCAGGTCAACGACAGTAACAAATTTATCTACCATCGCATTGGTCAGTTCTGTTCCGGTCAAATGATAAGGAACCTGCTGAACGCTCTCTTCCATCAGACTTGAAACGATCGGTAAGCCCTTTTGAATAAAGACAGTATCGACCGCATTATGCAATTGCTTGAATTCTTCAGTCTTGTCCTGTTCTGGCTGCAATGTGCCGATTAAATCCCAAAGATAATGGATCTGATATTGGACTTGTATGGCACGGGTCAGGTTTGCTGCAGGAAGCGGTTGTTCGAAAGTCACATAAGCCATGATTGTAGAAGCGGCCCGTCCTGCCTGATCCCTCAAGTCAGATAAAAATAAAATTTGAGAAATAAAATTATTTTGTGATGTAGAGGTGGTATTAGAAGCAATGACTACGCCTTTTAGAATCGTACGACAACTATCCCAAGCCTTAAACATCGCATCAATAGCCTGATCAAGTGCTTGAGCATTACGCTGTTCCCAAGGAATTTTTGCATAACTATCGATCTGTAAACGTCCCTGCTCCAGACTTGGTCGAACCGTACTTTCCAAACGTTGACTTAAATGTGGGAAACCCACTTGTTGTAATACTTTTGCCGTATGCTCGAACTGCTGGTCGACTTCTTTACGATAAATTTCGAGTTCAGATTGTCGTTGTTGGATCTCTTCCGGAGTACTGGAAAGGACTTTATTGGCAGGTGCCCGTTCCTTGGAAATCTTATTGGCCAGAATTGCGACTTCTTGCAAGGCATGTAATTCATCAGAATTACGCACTGCTTTAAGGTAACTTTGGGTGCTATTAACAATGAGAGGAATACAAATGAACAGCAAACATAGAATAATGACAGACATTGCCCAATAAAGATGTTTACTGATTTGTTCAGAGCGCAGAGTATTCATTGTCTTAGCATACGCCCTCAGGCTAATAGTAAAGTATTTGATTTATCTTAATTATTATACAAAAATTCATTCCTTCAGAAAGAGAAAAGATCCTAATAATTAAGGATTTTATATATTTTTACTGAATTCAAGGATTAGATACAGATGAGTTATTGCCTTTTCTATTTAAAAGAACGAAAAAATTCCTCAGTTCAGTAAATGTCCAGTGATTGTAAAAAATAATTTCAAGAAAATTTTAAATTTGTATTGTTTACTGTTTACACATGCAACAATTAAGTGCATAATGCACCGCATTAGGGCGAATTAAATTTTTCCTCAGCAGATATTTTGATTTACCCGCAAATTTTGGCTAAAAAACCCCAGTTTTCATTGAAAATTGGGGTTTTTTTATCTATTTCAGTTTTCATATAATATCCCATTTAATATAATGCACCATTATAGTGCTTTTATTTCTTAAATATAGTTTGCTTGGTTTGATATTTATCCTTATTGATGATCTCGTGCCCTTTCATTGCTGCCAGCCTAAATTCTGGATAAAAAAAGCCCAACCTTGGGGAAAGCTGGGCCGATAAAACATAAAATTCGCGGAGAATCAGGTCAAATAAAGAATATAAATACATCATCTGACTCGATAATTAATTATCGTAACTTTCACATAAAATGTAAAGCCTATTAAATTGGTTGGATTTTATTTTTGTTTATTTTTTATTCAAAATGAGATTTAATTTACATAAAACATACATTTGCCGAGTTAAAAGAAACTTATCCAATCAATTAAATAGGTTCTCAAGTAACTCTAGAAATTTATAACTATAATTCCCTGTTAAATTGTTTTTTTCTATTTTTTTATCCATATCCATTCAATTAAACTATAGTCCATCTATTATAAATATGAATTTTCACGTGCTTTATATTACTTATTCCTCTTTAGTTAATTATTTGTTCTAGCAGTATTTTTTTAAAATTAAGCAATCGAATAATAAATTCACAATATTTACAAAAATACAACAATTATAAAATACATATTTATATGATTTTAAAAGGTTTATTGACTTAATAAATTGTTACAATACAATCAGCACTGTTTTACCCCTTTTTTGAAAAACGGTAATTATCATGAAAAAACTAGGTTTAGCCACTGCTTTATTATTAGCGATGACCGGTGCTCAAGCGTACCAATTCGAAGTTCAAGGTCAAGCAGAACACATTGACAACACTGCCAATGACAAAGACTTTGCTGGTGCTGTTCAAGGTACTTACTACTTCAAAGATGTTGACGCTTCTAAAGGTCCTTTAGCTGAAGCTGCTTTCTTAAATCAAGCATCTAACGTTTCTGCTGCTTATAGCTATGGCGAAAATGGTCAAGAAGAAGCTGAACGTTCACGTACTGTAAATCATACTTACGGCGTGAAAGGCGAAGCATACATTCCAACTACACTAGTTCCAGCATATGCTAGCGCTTCTTACAGCCATACAATTACTGATAGCAAGACTGCTAACGCAACTGATGATCAAGGTGATCGTTATGCATTAGAACTTGGTGCTTTAGTTGCGCCTAACTTCTTGGTTGCTGTAGGTTATACAAGTGTTGCTGACCAAACTTCTTTTGATGCTTTCAACATCGTTTCTAATGGCGTTGCTAAAGCTGCCCTTGAATCAGCAACGATTGCTGAAGACCAAGATGCAATCACTGCACGTACTAAATACGTAGGTGCGATCGATGGTACGAATATGTCTATCGGTTTTGAGTCTGGTTTAGTTTACGGTGAAGATACTGCTTATAACCTAGGTACAACGCTTTACCTAAACCCTAAACTAAGCGTTGGCGTTTCTTACATGGAATCTAGCTATGCTGGTTCTCCAGACAAAGCTTTAGGTGCGAACGTAAACTACTTCGTTACTCCAGCAGTATCTGTAGGTGCAAGCTACGTTAATGCTAACTTTGAAAGTTCTGAAGCGACTGAAGTTGCTTATGACACTCAAACTGTTGGCTTGAATGCTAAATTCCGTTTCTAATTTTTGATTAGATTCTGAATACAGAAAAGGACGCTTTAAGCGTCCTTTTTTTCTTGATCTGATTTTTCACGGGGTAAATGAGAAATATATTGTAATCCCACCAGTCGAGAGACGATCAGCGCCAGATACATGACGCCAAAGAACATCTGGATCATGGCAAGCATTCTGGCAAATGGACTGACAGGTATGGTATCCGCTAATCCTGTGGCGGATTGCACGCTAAAACTCAAGAACAATAAATCTAGCCAGGGCTGATAAGCCTGAAGATCGGGATCAGCGAAACTATAGGGAACTAATAACTGACAGATACTATAAAGAAAAGCGAACCCCCATGCCATCAAAGTAAAGGCAGCCCCTGCCGCAAATAATTCATCTTTGGTCAGGTAACGGTCATGAAACATATAGCGCAGTAGACCATAAGATGCACTGAAATAAGCGCATGCTTCAAAGGCATGAGCGGTAATTAATACCCAGACTTGTTTCACCTCTAACAAAACCAGTGATGAAAAAAATAGCGCGCCGATAACGAAACTTAATCCCAGTAGGGTAAATACGGGGGTTTGACGAATGACCCGGGCGATCACCAGTAAAACCAATACGCCCAGTACCCAAGTTGCGGCGCGATAAGGTGCATATTCATAGCTCAGTACCGACAGAATCAGAATGATAAATTGCAGACAAAGCAGCCATGCAGAAGGCAGGCGCTTAAAGGTTGTCCAGCACAGTAACAAAGCTTGCTTCATCTAATTCTTCTTTTTCATGACACTACACATCTGCAGTTTTATTGTGATCTGCTCAAACTTAACATGTAATCATGTCATATGCAGAGCAGTGCTTTGTATCAAAATGATGTATTTATTTAAAAATATAAACTGTTAAATCACGCTTAATTTTTAGTTATTAATCTAGATTTTTACTTCATCCTTTATAGTCGCTAACAACCCATAATTTTATTAAAAGATGGATGAAATTTTCATTATTTATAAAAAAATTTAATTGATCAGATCATGATTATATTCCACGATAATCTAAATAAAAAAGGACACAATATGCATCCTTTTTTATTCGGTTAATCAAGTGCAACTACTTAGCGCACCCTGCTCAAGAAGTGCAAATGCCGCTCATATTGATCCAGAATATCCTGCAACAGATCTTCTCGGGTCCATTCCATCACATCATAGTTTTGCCCACCTTCATTGAGGAAGACTTCAGCCTGAAAGTATTGTCCTGCACCTTCATCCTCAGATGGCATAAAACTTGGTGGTAATACCTGACGCGCAACCACTGCATAAACGAAATTTGCTTCATCCTGATGGTCTACTCGCAAGCATAACCCCTGCCCTATTTCATCAATAACTACGGTATGGTGACGGCGTTGAAACTCTTTCTGAATGCTTAAAAATGCCTGTCTCACTTCCGACTGGATATACGCTGTCACCTCCTGTTCATTATGAGCATAATGCATGATGAGTCCCAAACGCTGCTGCCAGCTACGCGGGTTATGAATCGCTCGTGGTGTAATTCGGGCTTCTTGTAAAGCCTGCATCTTGGTGACTTCCAGCCGCAGCGCTTTAATCAGCCCCCAACTAATCACTAACATGATCAAGGTAAAAGGCAAAGCACTTAGCATGGTGGCAGATTGCAGTGCAGCCAGGCCACCTGCGTATAACAGCACAATTGCCAGTAAAGCCATGATCACTGTCCAGAACAGACGCTGCCAGGTCGGAGACTGATCAGATTTAGCCGTCAGATAATCGGTAACCAGTGCACCAGAGTCAGCTGAAGTCACGAAAAATAACATCACCAAGAGTGTAGCTACTACACTCATCGCTGCCGAGAAAGGCAATCCATGCAAAAATTCAAACAGTGCCACAGATGAGTCACGCTGTACTGCCTGCATCAGGTTAATATTGGCTTCATGCAAAATGCTATACAGCGCAGCATTGCCCATAAAGCCCATCCAGATCAGGGTAAAACCGGTTGGAATCAGTAAAACACCGACAATAAATTCACGAACTGTTCGGCCTCGCGATACCCGGGCAATAAACATCCCGACAAATGGTGACCAGGAAATCCACCAGGCCCAGTACATGATGGTCCATCCGCCAATCCAGCCACTAGGCTGATAGGCATACAGATTAAAGGTCATACTGAATAGACCAGACACATACTGTCCAACGTTTTGAATCGTCGTCTGCAACAGATAAATGGTCGGCCCTGCCAGGAAGACAAAAACTAATAACCCCAAAGCCAAAAACAGATTCAGCTCGGATAAGCGCTTGATGCCTTTATCCAGGCCAAAAAATACCGAGAGTGAAGCCAGCGCACTGACGATAATGATCAGGATGACTTGTACTCCAGTACTCTGCTCAATCCCAAACAGATAATTCAGACCAGAATTGATCTGTGTGACCCCAAAACCTAAAGTGGTGGCGACACCAAATACGGTTCCGATCGTCGCGAAGGTATCGACGCCATCCCCGATCGGACCATAAATTCGCTTACCAATTAAAGGATAAAGTGCAGATCGTATTTTCAAAGGCAACTGATGCCGATAGGCAAAGTAAGCCAAAGATAATCCGACCAGGGTATAGATCGCCCAGGCATGTAGTCCCCAGTGAAAGAAAGTCACACGCATGGCCTGCTGTGCCGCCTGAACGGTTTCTGGCTCACCCGCTGGCGGATTCACATAGTGCATTACCGGTTCAGCAACACCGAAGAACATCAGCCCAATCCCCATACCGGCAGTAAACAGCATGGCAAACCAGGAGGCATTGTTATAATCCGGCGTGCTATGGTCCGGACCAAGCTTAATCTTGCCCATGTCCGATAATGCAACAAAAATCAGCAGAATCAGAAAAATTGCCACGGACAGTACATAGAACCAGCTAAAGGAAGTCGTCACCCACTGGTTCAGTTGCTGAGTCATCAATTCAAACGAATTAGGTGCCAGGATCACCATCAAAAGAAATAGTCCAATGATGATGACCGTTGTTAAAAACACACGAGGATTCACATTGGAATACCAGGATGTGGTTCTGGAAGACATATCCACTCCATTTTTGCTTTTTATTCATCAGACCAGATCGGTCCCACAGGCATTACTCAAAAAGAGGACTTGAGTAAAAAGAAGACATCTCGATCACATATCGAAACCTCAGCAATAGGATAAGTTATTGTTCTTATTCACTTGGTTGTACTCCTGTTTCCTTCTCGTAACCTGTAATAAAAAAGCCTTGATCAATTATTCAAGATCGTAAAATCCTGCTGTGCAAAAAGAGGGATGGAAAAACGCACTCCTTCATGAGCATCCAAATATACAGGCAATAAAAAAGTCCCTTACGGGACTTTTTTTTATAGGTGATCAAATCATCTTAGTGATCAGATGCACCTGAGATACCGATACCGGTTTGTGAACGTACAAACTGTGCATCAAATGCTTTGCGTTCCGCCTGTGCCTGTGCAGAGTTATCTGTCACAGAGAACAACCAGCAGAAGAAGAATGCTAAAGGCATCGCAAATAATGCAGGACCATTGTATGGGTTAATTGGTGTATCAGAAATACCCAATGTATCTACCCAAACTGCTTTAGATAATACGATGAGCACCACTGCCAATACTAAACCAGCAAGACCACCCGCGACTGCACCACGAGTTGTTAAACCTTTCCAGAACATCGAAAGTACAAGTACTGGGAAGTTTGCACATGCAGCCACAGAGAATGCTAGACCCACCATGAAGGCAACGTTTTGCTTCTCGAACAGGATACCTAAAATCATCGCAAAGATCGCAAGACCTAAAGTCGCGATTTTAGACATACGCAATTCAGATTCAGGTGTTGTTTGACCTTTCTTCAATACGTTGGCATACAAGTCATGCGAAATTGCAGAAGCACCAGACAGTGTTAAACCTGCAACAACCGCAAGGATCGTGGCAAATGCAACCGCTGAAATGAAGCCCATGAACAAGTCACCGCCCAATGCATCAGACAAGTGAACTGCTGCCATGTTGTTACCACCCACAAGCTCTAGCTTGCCCGTGATAGCCATTTTCGCAATATCAAGGAACTGCGGGTTATTCGATACATAAAGGATCGCACCGAAACCAATGATGAAGGTCAATAGGTAGAAGTAACCGATGAAACCTGTTGCAACCACAACGGATTTACGTGCTTCTTTCGCATCTTTTACTGTGAAGAAACGCATCAAGATATGAGGTAAACCTGCTGTACCAAACATCAATGCTAAACCGAGTGAAATCGCATCAATTGGATTAGATGCCAAACTCCCTGGTCCCATGATTTTGGTTGCATCAGCAAGAGATAAATCATGTACTTTTGAATACATGCCAATCGCTTCTTCAAACATATTGGTGAAGCTAAAGCCCACACCTTTCATAACCATAAATGCCATGAAGGTTGCACCAGACAACAACATCACGGCTTTAATGATCTGTACCCATGTGGTTGCCAACATACCGCCGAACATCACGTAAGCCATCATCAATAGACCTACAATCACAACAGCAATGTTGTAGTTCAGACCGAATAGAAGCTTGATCAGCTGACCTGCACCAACCATCTGTGCAATCAGGTAGAAAGCTACGACCACTAATGAGCTTAATGCAGCCAAAGTACGTACTGGTTTTTCCTGTAAGCGGAAAGAGACTACATCTGATAAGTTATATTTACCCAGGTTACGTAAACGCTCTGCTACCAGGAATAATACGATCGGCCAACCCACCATGAAGCCCAGGGAATACAGTAAACCGTCAAAACCTGACAGGAATACCATCGCGGAAATACCCAGGAAAGATGCTGCCGACATATAGTCACCAGCAATCGCCAGACCATTCTGGAAACCAGAGATCCCGCCACCGGCAGTATAGAAATCTTTGGTATTGGTGGTTTGCTTCGCAGCCCACTTGGTAATAAAAAGTGTTGCCCCGACGAAAATCAGGAACATGATGATTGCAGGCCAGTTGGTTGCCTGCTGTTCTGCTGCACCCAGGTCAGGACCTGCGAAAGCCATACCTGAAGTCATTGCTATTGCAGCAAAGGCGATAAGAGAATTCCATTTCATCTTAGTGAGGTCCTTTTTCATGAGCAATTGCTTCTACTTCACGCATTGCTTCTGCGGTCAGTTGATCAAGTTTGTTATTGGCAATGTAGGAATACACACCACACAAGATAAACGACAGGACAATAATCCCTAGACCGAGTGGCATACCCCACGTCGTCACACCACCTGAAAGTGAAGACAGTAAAAACTCTTTGTTGTAGCCAACTAACAGCATGAAACCGACATAAACAAATAACATGATTGCCGTAAGCGTCCAGCTAAGACGACTTTTCTTGGCGACCATTTCCTTGAATTTGGGATTTTGTAGAATCTGTTCTACTTGTCTCTCATCCATAAATATTCTCCTTGCTATGCCCAACCTTAGGCATCCATTTTTTAATTCGAATTATCACCTCTACAAATTAACAAGTTTCATGACTGGTTGTAATTTAGACTTTGGTCGTTAAAAAATAAGCAATTTGAACGCCTTCGTTCACGATGCTGTATCATAGCCGCATGCTCAGTACACTTCAGGCAATATGAACAGTTGGCTCATCATAGGGGTACTCACCCTCTATATCGCATTACTCTTTATTTGTGCATTTTTCGGGGAGAAACACGCCAGTCGTCTCAGTACCCGTGGACGCATGTTATTGTTTAGCTTAACTTTAGGTGTCTACTGTTCTTCCTGGACGTTCTACGGAGCAACAGGTGCCGCAGTGCGTGAAGGAATTATTTTCCTACCCATCTACCTCGGTCCGCTACTCTTTGTCGCCATTGGTTATGACATCTGGCGACGGTTAGGCCGAGTACGTCAGCACCATGCCATTTCCTCGATCGCGGATTTTGTCGCGGCACGTTATGGTAAGAGTGGACCACTGGCTTCACTGGTCACCATTCTGGCCGTCATTGCGATTATTCCGTATCTGGCCTTGCAGTTACGTGCAATTGCATTAAGTGCATCGGTGATTCTGGAGCCCTCAGCAGGCATCGCCAGCACCACCAATAGTGTGCTGTTCCTGACTGGGGTACTGGCCATTCTGGCCATGATTTTCGGTACCCGACAGATTGCCAATACTGAACAGCATGGCGGTCTGATGCTGGCTGTTGCCTTTGAATCTTTCGTTAAGCTGTTTGCATTACTGGCAGTCGCTGTTTTCTTCATGTTTGCTGCACCAGAGAATTTGTCGCAGATTAGCGGTGATATCAAAACGACTTTTCAGGAAGTGCAATTGTTTGGCGTGCCAGAAAGTTTCTGGGTACAAACCTTACTCGCGGCATTGGCGATTATCTGTTTACCCCGTCAATTCCACGTGGCCGTGGTTGAACTGCGCGATGAAAAGCATATTCGTGGCGCTCGACGCTGGTTTGCGATCTATCTGATTCTGACTACGCTTGCAATCATTCCAATTGCCAGCTGGGCACTGCATGCAGCACCACATTATCTGGCGATTCCAGATGTCGCGGTACTATCCTTGCCACTAAGCTATAACCAGGACTGGCTGACCTTATTGGCCTTTCTCGGTGGTTTCTCGGCATCCACCGGAATGTTACTGGTATCTTCCGTTGCCCTATCGATCATGCTCAGTAATGACCTGATCATGCCGGCACTGTGGCGTTTTAACCTGATTTCCCGCCATGACAAACGTCTGCCACTGGTACTGAAATTCACCCGACGCATCTGTATTCTGGCTGTGATGCTGATGGGCTTCCTGTTCTTCAATTTCTTTAATGATATTGATCAGCTTTCGGTCTTCGGTCTGCTGGCCTTTAGTGCGGTAGCACAGTTTGCCCCTGCCCTGATTGGTGGTCTGTACTGGCGCGGTGGCAGTAAACAGGGGGTTTATGCTGGCTTGCTAACCGGTTTTGCGCTCTGGGCTTATACTTTGCTATTTCCGACGATTCTGCGCAGCCTCCCAGAAACGTATCAGCAGTTTAGCTGGGACTTCCTCAATTATGGTCCATTCGCCCTCAACTGGCTTCGTCCTGAAGCTCTGCTGGGTTTTGAATCCTTTGATTCCCTGACCCACGGTGTAGTGTGGTCACTCGGTCTCAATTTGCTGCTCTACATTTGGGTGTCACGCATCTTCCGTCCAAGTGTGGCAGAGCAAATTCAGGCAGAAAGCTTCTTTTATTATGAAACCAAGCCTTTGCCTTCACAGAGCCCAACTACTGAGGTGAGCTATTCCCATCAGGATGTGGCCCGCTTAAAAGTCGGGGACCTGATTACGCTGGCCAAACGCATTACCGGTGAAGAACCCACCACACGTGCTTTCAAGCAGTTCTGTACTCAAAATAGTGTCGAACTGAATGAAACTAGCAGTGCCAATGGCATGTGGTGGCGCTTTACCGAGCAATATCTGGCTGGCACGATTGGAGCTGCATCAGCGCGTACCTTATTGACCACTGCGATGGTAAATAACGGTCTGGCCCTCGGTCAGGTCGCGAATATTCTCGACCAGGCCTCGCAGTGGCAACGCTTTAACCAGAACCTGATCATGACCATGATCGACCACATGACCCAAGGGGTCAGTGTCGTCGATGAAAATATGTGTCTGGTGGCCTGGAACAACCAGTATCTAAAGCTGTTTGATTATCCAAAAGATATTGTCTATGTCGGCTGCCCGATCGCTGACCTGATTCGTTATAACGCCGAGCGCGGTGAATGTGGTCCGGGTTCCATTGAAGAACATGTGCGTAAACGGATTCACTGGATGCAGGTGGGTAGCGCACATGAATTCGAGCGAATCCGTAAAGATGGCCGTGTGATTCAGATGCGTGGTAATCCGATTGAAGGCGGTGGCTTTGTTACGACTTTTGCGGATATTACCGCCTTCCGTGAAAATGAAGCCGTACTGGAAGCGCGTGTGCGTGATCGCACCCAGCAGCTTGCGGATGCCTTGTCCGAACAGCAACTGGCACGTGAACAGGCAGACAAGGCCAATATGTCCAAGAGCCGCTTTATTGCAGCGGCCAGTCATGACCTGTTACAGCCAATGCATGCAGCACGTCTGTTTAGTACTGCACTGGAGCAAAGCGTTCAAAGCGAAGAAGATCGCAAGACCCTGCAGCAGCTGGACCGTGCGCTGTATGGTGCAGAAAGCATGCTCTCTGCCCTGCTGGATATTGCGCGTCTGGAAGGTGGAACGATTCAGCCGAAGCGTCAGGCCTATCCATTACATGATCTGCTCAGTGATCTGGAATTACAATTCAAGTCAATTGCAGCACAGCGTGGCATCAAGTTCAGTGTGCATGATGTACAGTTCTGGATTGATACCGATCCACAATGGATTCGCCGGATTATCCAGAACTTTGTCAGCAATGCGCTACGCTATACGGCCAGCGGTAAAGTCATTGTGGGTGTGCTGCGTTCTAGCAGCAAACCGAACCATATTCGTATTGGTGTATGGGATACTGGTCCTGGTATTGCTGAAGAACAGCGGATTAAGCTGTTCCAGGAGTTTGAGCGCTGTGGCCATACCTCTCCGTGGGGCGAACAAGGTCTGGGACTAGGTCTGGCAATTGTGCAACGTATGACCAGCATGCTGGACTATCCGGTACATGTCTACTCTAAATATGGCAAAGGCTCCTGCTTCATGATTGAAGTACCGCTATCTGAAGCACCAAAAGTGGTGGCAGCTCCAGTACAGGCCGTACCGCTAAAATCTAAAGCCTTTAGAGTGCTGTGTCTGGACAATGATGAAACCATTCTGGAAGGTATGTCGACCTTGCTGACCAAATGGGGTTATCAGGTGTTTAAAGCCACAGAGCCTGAACAAGCGCAGGAGATAATGGAACAGGAAAATATTCAGGTCTGGCTGGTGGATCAGCACTTGAATAATGACAAACGTGGTCTGGACTTCATTGTGAACAATCGCAAACCGAATGTACCAGTGGCGCTGATTACAGCCGATTCTGATCCCGAACTGCCACAGCAGCTCAAGGAACTGAATATTGTTCTGCTGAAAAAACCGCTGAAACCTGCTTCATTACGTTCATGGCTATCGGGTCTAAAAATCTCGGATAGTTAAATCGTTATAGTTTTTATAAGTGCCTGTTTTACTGTGTAAAGCAGGCATTTTTTATTTAAAATGTCACAAAAAATTTCAATATTTGCATGATTTTTAAGCTCATATGCCAAAAACATCAAAATCAGGCTAAAAATCCTTACATCCATTGACCAAAAATATCATTTTGAAAATCGCTATGGCAAAACTTCACCATTCCTGACGTGAACCTGTGTGCACTTGGTTACAATATTGTAAGTTATTATTTTATATAAACTAATATTGGATTAAGTTGATTATTTGAACTTTAGTCGTATTTTTTCACCCCCCTATTTCGCTCTAAAAATATGACTTAGAAACGATCAGTATCTATTCATGCCTATATTCTTCATCCGCATGTCAGCTGATCACTTATTACTGCATAAAGGATGACTAATCATGAGCTTAGACACTACTACTGATATTCATCAGAACCGACAGTTTCATTGTCAATACGGTGCCAATGCCATGCTGCCGGCAATCGACTGGAGTAATCTGTTTAAATACAGCAAACTTGACCCTGCTCAGGTTGAAGCGCTAGAAACGCTGTATCAATGTGCAGTTCCCCTCGCGCTGCAGGTGTTTGAAGAGCTGCACTTTGATGTCTTTGAGCCTTTTGCCTACAAGCCTCAAGGTTTGGGACTGTTTGAACGTCTGGCAGAGCAGGAATCTAAACTGATTCAGTCACTGGAAACCGAATCTGCAGAGTTAAGTGAAGATACCCGCCATCAGATCTGGAGCATGTTATTGCGCGGTGGTGCGGTGCTGGTCTTCAAGGCTTGGCTGGCCAAGGTCAAAACTGGCGAGGATCAATTGGATACCTCACAGTTTGATGAACTTTCTGAACTGCTATTTATTAAAACCTCACCTCTTGAGCTGGCAGAACGCCTACGTGTCGATCCAAATTCAGAACAGGATCATATCTTCCTGATGTATGGCAATGACGTTTACCTTGATCGCTTTAACAGCCTGGAAACGGCCGCACTGTTTGTAGACCTGGGTGTGTATGATGCGGCTTTTCTGAGTCTGCGTGATGACCGTGTTGCTGAATACCTGATGTCAAAAGGCTATGTCACTCAGGAACAGATTGATGAACTGCAATGTGCCTTGAACCCGCTATTCTGCGCGGACCTTACCCCGAAACAGGACTGTATCGCCTAAAAGCAGATATTCAGGCCATAAAAAAGACCTCTACGGAGGTCTTTTTTTGTCGCTTCGAAAAACTTAGATTTTCTTTTCTTCAATATTCAGCGCATTGATCGCCAATACAGCCTGGGTACGGTTCTGCACGCCGAGCTTACGGAAGATCGCCGTCACGTGGGCTTTAATGGTTGCTTCCGACACATCCAGTTCATAAGCAATCTGCTTGTTCAACAAGCCTTCTGCCACCATCATCAATACACGGAACTGTTGTGGTGTCAAAGACTGAATACGTTCAGCCAGTGCGGTTTCATCAGCGGCACGTGGATCGAAGTTCATGTTGGCTGGCAGATTTGGTGGTAACCAGATTTCGCCTTCCAGTACTTCACGAATCGCTTCACCAATATGGCTTGGATGCGCCGATTTTGGAATATAACCCATCGCACCATGTGCAATCGCGCGTTGAATAATGCTGACTTCTTCGTGAGCCGATACCACAATAATCGGAAGTGAAGGATATTGGGCACGGACATGCACCAATGCAGAAAAACCGGAAGCACCTGGTAAATTCAGATCCAGCAGCACAAGATCAGGTTCAGGACCATTTTCCAGGCGTTCATAAAATTCATTGACTGCTGCAGTTTCATGAATTTGTGCTTGCGGTAAGCTATAACGAACGGCTTGAATTAAAGCATGACGAAACAGTGGATGATCATCAACGATTAAAATATTCATAGGACGTGAGAAAGATCTTGTGCACGGTAACTTATATTCTACCTGTAGTCGGTATGTCAGCGATATGCAAGACTGTACAATTTTTAAAAATAATATTCAGTTTTGTTACATAAATTCTAAAATATCTGTATTTCACTAATTATTTAATTCTCATCATTTTTTTATATATGCATTATCAGCTGACTACAAAGCTTATTCTTATTCAATATAAGTCAAAATATCAATGGATTAGTATCTATCAGCTTTCCCAAAATTGATTATTTAATTTATATCTCAAATTTAGATAACTTTTCAGCTTTTCCTTATTTTACACGCATCAGCGCATTTTGGATTAATAGGCTCATTCCGAGACCAAACCATTTTCAGGTTCCAAAATGTCAAATCAAGATTTACAAAAGCCACTTAATATCGTTGCCGTTTCTGGTGGTTTAAATCATCCTTCTAAAACTGAAGCGCTGGTACAAGCGATTATTGATGAGCTGGATGAAGCAACACCGATCAATGTACATTTCATTAAATTCAGTGAAATTGGTCAGTTACTGGGTGGTGCAATCTACCGTAACCAGCTACCACAACGCGTTCAGGATGATTTGGCAGCTGTAGAAGCAGCTGATGCACTGATTGTAGGGACTCCGGTTTACCGCGCATCATTCACTGGCCTGTTCAAACACTTCTTTGACTTTGTTGAACAAACCGCTTTAGTTGATGTCCCTGTCCTATTAGCTGCGTCAGGTGGTTCAGAGCGCCATGCCTTAGTCCTTGAGCATCAATTACGTCCATTGTTCAGCTTCTTCCAGGCACAAACACTACCAATTGGCGTATATGCAACTGATAAAGACTTCACGCCTGAATATACTATTCACAGCGAACTGTTACGTGATCGTATTACTTTGGCTGTAGCGCGTGCATTGCCTATTCTGGAATGGGCGCCAGCCAAAGGTCAGCGTGCAGACGTAATCAAAGAAAAATCGCAACAAGCTAACCAGAACTTGGGCATCAACAAACAGATCGAACAAGAAGAAGTCCTTCCATCTGCAGCCGTACCTAGCCTGGATGCAGCTGAAGCACGCTTACACAGCAAAAAAGCTCCAAAAGCTCAAGTTGCTTAATGCATAACTTCTTTAGAGGGTGAGAAGGATGTCAAATAACAAAAATATTACTTTTGCATATTGGGTTCCAAATGTGAGCGGTGGTCTGGTCGTGAGTAACATCGAGCAGCGCACTGACTGGAGCTATGACTATAACGTACGTCTGGCACAGGCCGCGGAAAAGGCGGGCTTTGACTATGCCCTGACCCAGATCCGTTTTACTGCGGGCTATAACGCAGAAAATCAGCATGAATCTGTCAGTTTTAGCCACGGTATTCTGGCCAAGACTGAACGTTTAAAAGTCATCGCAGCGATTCTGCCAGGCCCGTGGAAACCTGCTCTGGCTGCTAAACAGCTGGCAACCATTGATCACCTGACCAATGGCCGTATCGCGATTAACGTGGTCAGTGGCTGGTTCCGCGGCGAGTTTGATGCGATTGGTGAAGAATGGCCTGAGCATGACCAGCGCTATGCCCGTTCAGAAGAATTTATTCGTAGCCTGAAAGGTGTCTGGACCCAGGATAATTTCAGTTTTGACGGCAAGTATTACCAGTTTAATGACTATACCTTGAGTCCAAAACCGGTACAGAAACCGCATATTGAAATTTTCCAGGGGGGCAGTTCCCGTGCTGCACGCGATATGGCTTCACGTGTATCTGACTGGTACTTCACCAATGGCAACACGCCTGAAGAACTGAAAAAGCAGATTGATGACATCCGTGAAAAGGCCAAAGCCAACAATCATCAGGTGAAAATCGGGGTGAATGCCTTCGTGATCGCGCGCGATACTGAAGAAGAAGCTCAAGCTGTCCTACAGGAAATCATTGCCAAAGCGAATGTACAGGCCGTGAAATCTTTTGGTGATGCCACACGTGAAGCAGGTGCAGCAACCACGGAAGGTGAAGGTAACTGGGCCAAGTCTACTTTTGAAGATCTGGTTCAATACAACGATGGCTTCCGCACTAACCTGATTGGTACACCGCAGCAGATTGCGGAACGTATCATTGAACTAAAAAAAGTCGGTGTGGACTTAGTCCTGTCTGGCTTCCTGCACTTCATTGAAGAAGTGGAATATTTTGGCCAAAAGGTACTACCTTTGGTCCGTGAACTTGAAGCACAACAGGCAACAGCTGTGCAACAAGAAGACGCTGAGCTCGTATAAGCATTCCAACAAATCTTAGCGCGTTCCATTTACTCCCCTAAGGCTCGGCTTAGGGGATTTTTTTATCTGGGCAGAAAACTAGGCAGTAGAGTACAACGCTAGCCGGATTCTGTATTCCTCTCTACAATGTGATGCAATTGCAAGAATAGATGTTTTAACTATGTATACCGGTATTGTCCAAGGTCTGGAAAAGGTCATTGAAATTCACAAAGGCGATGGTTTTATTACGATCATTGTCAGTGATCAGCAAGGTTTCTTTGAAGATGTGTTTATTGGTGCCAGTGTCGCAGTAAATGGTGTATGCCTGACCGTGACCACGATTGACCGTGAGCAGCAACAGATTCATTTTGATATTTCTAATGTCACGCTTGAACTCACCACCTTAAAATCGCTTAAAGTCGGTGATGAAGTGAATATTGAACGCTCGGCAAAAGTCGGTGCGGAAAATGGTGGTCATAACCTGTATGGGCATATTGAAGGCACAGCTCAAGTGACCCAGATCGAATATTGCGGTGAAACCCTGCATATCGACCTGCAGATTCCGAATGGCAATATCAAATACTTTTTCCTGAAAGGTTTTATCGGACTAAATGGCTGCAGCCTGACGCTAAACCATGTCGATCGTGGCAAAAGTGAGATTTCGATTGACCTGATTCCGGAAACCCTACGCCTGACTACATGGAAATTTATTCAGGTCGGTGACGAAGTGAATTATGAAATTGACCAGATGACCCGTACCCTAGTAGATACGCTGGAAAATATCCATCTCGCCAAAGGCTAATACCCTCGGAGCTGATGGTGACAAAACTCAGCTCCTGTCACGTTAATATTTCTCTACTATTTCTGTTCGGTCGGATTATTTAGAATGCATGACATCTTATTTCTTTAGAAAATGACATGCATCTGATCTGGTTCCGGAATGACTTACGCCTTCATGACCATACTGCCCTATGGCATGCCGCGCAAAGCAGGCAATGTTTAGCACTTGTCATTCTGTCACCTGAACAATGGCAAATGCATCAGGATGCACCGATCAAGATTGATTTCTATCTGCGGCGGCTAAAAATCCTGAAACAGCAGCTGGAACAATTCAATATTCCTCTTCTGATTGTAAACATTCCACTCTGGAAAGATATTCCAGAGCAGTTCTTGGCACTGTGCCAGCAATTTCAGATCAGCACCGTGCACTGCAATATCGAAACTGGGGTTAATGAGCAGCAGCGTGATCAGGCCGTCGAGCAATTATTGCAACAGCATCAGATGAGTTTTGAATGCTATGAAGATCGTACTCTGTTTTCTTTAGGCTCGATCCGTAACCAGAGCCAGCAGCCCTATCAGGTTTTTACCGCATTTAAAAAGAAATGCTATGAACGGCTGCTTATCGATGTGCCTTCCTGTTATCCAGCTATTGAAGCACAGCCCAAGCAAGCTCTCGATCTCTCTCAATTTGATTTTGATTTAAATGCTTTCGCTCAAAACTATCAGCAAGAAACGTCCAACCAGTATTGGCCTGTAGAAGACCAGCATGCTGTTGAGCAGCTTAGTGAATTTATTGCAGACCGGCTGAAGGATTATAAAACCGATCGGGATTTTCCAGCGATCGACGGCACCAGCCAGTTATCGCCGTATTTAAATATTGGCATTCTCTCAATCCGGGAATGTATGCAGGCTCTATTCACTTCTTCTCAAGGTTATTTTCAACTTGAAGATGCTGGTCAGCAGACCTGGCTGGATGAACTGCTTTGGCGTGAATTTTACCAGCATACCCTGCACGACTTCCCTAAAGTATCTAAGCATCAGCCATTTAAGGACAATACCAAGGCTATAGCATGGCGTGATGCTCCAGAAGATTTAGCTGCCTGGCAGCAAGGCCAGACCGGGATTCCGATTGTCGATGCCGGCATGCGTCAGTTATTAGCGACCGGTTGGATGCATAACCGGGTGCGTATGATTACCGCGATGTTCCTGAGCAAAAATCTGCTGATCGACTGGCGACTGGGTGAAGCCTGGTTTATGCAGCACCTGATTGATGGTGACCTGGCTGCCAATAACGGCGGCTGGCAATGGTGTGCCTCGACTGGCATGGATGCAGCTCCCTATTTCCGGATTTTTAACCCCATCAATCAGTCACAACGTTTTGACCCGAATGGCGAATATATTAAAACATGGCTACCTGAACTGGCACATCTGGATGCAAAAACGATTCATGAGCCCTATGCAAAGCATCCAAATTTAAACCTGAATTATCCTAAACCGATTGTGGATTTAAAAAGCTCACGTGCTCGGGCGATTGAGACTTTTAAAAAACTGTAAGCCAAGATACAGCCAAATAAAAAGCCTCCAAATAGAGGCTTTTTAAAGGACGAATCAAGAATAGAAACTTGGATCAGGCACTTTACCTGTTAACACCCACTCACCTAATTCTTGATATTTATAATCGACAGGGTCATGCAAAGTTTGTGTACGGACATTACGCCAGAAACGGTCTAAATTAAGTTTCGCCGTCGTTGCACGTGCACCCATGACTTGGAAAATATTTTGCGTGATATAAAGTGATGTATTGGTCGAAGCAATTTTGGCAGTAGCAATGGCAACGGACACTTCGCCACGCTGTGCTGCGGTCAGTTCTGCACCAACATCCCATGCTTTTTGTAAGGTCTGAATGGCTTTATCAGCCAGTAAACGAACACCTTCTAATTGCACATAGAACTCGGCAAAATGCTTTTGGGTAAACGGATCATTCACCGCCTGCTCTACCAATGATGATGACCAAGCTTTTTGTGTTTGTACACTTTGTTTTGCCACCTCAAATGCACCTTCTGCCACACCTAAGAACATATGCACAAAAATTAATTGCGCAATCAAAGGACGTAAACTTGAATAAGGCGTACTCAGTGGACCCGGTTTTAACAGAAGTTCAGATTCATGAATTTTTACCTGTTCAAAATGGCTGGTGCCGCTATCCGTCTGGCGCTGGCCCATATTGTTCCAATCTCCAAGGAAACTGACGCCTTCACGCTGGGTGGGAATCACGCCGATCAGCAGTTTTCCCGCTTCGTTATAGCCTGAACAAAGCAGAATGTCTGAGTCGATTGAACCGGAGCAGAAGCTCTTGTCACCCTGGAAGATATATTCTTGCTCAGAAACTTGAGTTGCTGTGGTACGGCGATCTAATGGATTTAAAGTATTGCCCCAGAACAGGTTTTCCCGTGCAGTCTGTTCAAACCAGGGACCATATTGTTGCGGCTGTGAGAACAGCTGTACCGTCGCAATCAGCAGATGATGGAAGCCATAAACATGGGCCAGTGAACTGTCTACGCATGCAATTGCCTGAATGGTCTGAAAGATTGTCTGCCAGTCCGCACCCTGCCCGCCATATTCCTTTGGAATAGACAGCCCGAGCAAGCCACTGTCTCGAATCAGGTCACGTTGCTGCTTGGGATTACCACCCTGTTTGTCACGTTCAGCTGCGGTCAAGGCAAACTGATCCGCCAGAGACTGAGCAATATCAAGCGGAGATTGATCCAGGTATTGTTGTCGCGCATTCATTCTTTTGTACTCATTTTCAGCTATCTACAGCATGCCAGAAGCTTAACAGATCACATATAGCGCTTATATGCAAAAGTATGCAGAGCTTATCAGCGATATAAAAATACCGACTGAGGGCAGCCGGTATTTTCTTGATTTCTTAAGAGCTTAAGCTGTTCTTTGCACTTCGGCAATCAGATGGTCAACCACCTGTGGTTCGGCTAAAGTTGAAGTATCACCTAAGCTATCCAGTTCATTCGCTGCAATTTTTCTCAAGATACGGCGCATGATTTTGCCAGAGCGGGTCTTCGGTAATGCCGGCGCCCAGTGCAGTGCATCTGGTGTCGCGACCGGTCCAAGAATCTTACGGACCCAGGTCACCAGTTCAGTACGCAGCTCTTCCGTACTCTCGGTTCCTGCCTGCAAAGTCACGAAGGCACAAATACCTTGGCCTTTAATATCATGCGGCATCCCCACGACTGCAGCTTCAGCCACAGACTCATGTGCGACCAGTGCACTTTCAATCTCAGCAGTACCAAGACGGTGACCTGATACATTCAGCACGTCATCGACACGACCGGTAATCCAGTAATAGCCATCTTCATCACGACGGGCACCATCCCCCGTGAAGTAGGTCCCTGGATAAGTCGAGAAATAAGCTTCAATAAAGCGTTCTGGATCGCCCCAGATGGTGCGCATCTGACCTGGCCAGGAATCCTTGATCACCAGATTACCTTCCACTGCACCTTCCATCTCTTTACCTTCTGCATCAACAATCGCGGGCTGCACCCCAAAGAATGGACGGGTTGCAGAGCCCGGTTTCAGATCGGTTGCACCCGGCAAAGGCGTAATCATAAAACCACCGGTTTCGGTTTGCCACCAGGTATCTACGATCGGACAGCGGCTTTCCCCTACCACACTGTAGTACCAGTTCCAGGCTTCCGGGTTAATCGGTTCACCTACAGAACCGAGCAGACGCAGGCTGCTGCGGTCACTTTCACGCACAAAGGCATCACCTTCACGCATCATGGCGCGAATTGCGGTGGGTGCGGTATAGAGAATAGTCACATTGTGCTTGTCCACGATATGCCCGGTACGTGCCCAGCTTGGATATTGCGGAACCCCTTCAAACATGACTGTGGTGGTACCGTTTGACAATGGACCATACAGGACATAAGAGTGACCCGTAATCCAGCCTACATCGGCGGTACACCAGAACACGTCATCCTGTTTGATATCGAAAACTTCGCGGAAACTAGAATTTACATACGTCAGATAACCACCAGTAGTATGCAGCACCCCTTTTGGTTTCCCTGTAGAACCTGATGTATACAGAATAAATAGTGGATCTTCTGCATTCATCGGCTCTGGTGGGCAGATCTCATTGACCGTCATGATTTCCATGTGATACCACAGATCCCGGCCTTCTTTCATTTCGATCGGATTACCAGTGCGATGCACCACCATGACATGCTCTACTGATTCGGTTCCCGGCAGTTTGAGTGCTTCATCCACATTGGCTTTCAGTGGAATCTGTTTACCGCCACGCATACCGGAGTCAGCGGTGATGACCATTTTCGCCTGACTGTCTTCAACACGGCTAGCCAGCGAGTCTGGCGAGAAACCGCCAAATACCACGCAATGTACCGCACCAATACGGGCACAGGCCAGCATGGCAATTGCAGCTTCAGAGACCATTGGCATATATAGCACCACGCGGTCACCTTTCTTGATGCCGTTCTTTTTCAGAACATTGGCAAAGCGGCAGGTTTCATCATACAGCTCATGAAAAGAGATAATTTTGTGCCGGGATGGATGATCCCCTTCCCAGATAATTGCCGGCTTATAAGGATGCTCTTTGAGATGGCGGTCTAGGCAGTTGGCACTGACATTCAGCTGGCCATCAGCAAACCATTCGATCTTGAAATTATCTTTGTCGAAACTGGTATCTTTAACTTTGGTAAATGGCTTGATCCAGTCAAGGCGCTGGGCTTGTTCGGCCCAGAACTCATCCGGCTCTTCAATAGAACGCTTGTAGCGTTCAAAATATTCAGCCTCGGTGGTCCGTGCGGTCTTTTTAAATTCTGCTGGTACAGGATAGATCTCTTTCATTATTTACTTCCTTGATCTTCTTCCCTCTCATCACGAGAGGTTCATGCCACGTTATTGATTGTTTTTTATGCATAGCTCAGTATGAACCGCTTATTTCAAATTGGACAATCATGCTTTGGTCGTATTCTGATCAATTCATTTAAAACATAGGTTTACAGGTGAATCCAATACATTCCTGTCTAGTTTTCGTATCTCACCATTCCGTTTAATCTTATAATGGTGTTGAATTTTTATACTTCCTTATAGGCAAACATGTTTGCCTGTTTTCAATTACTTGAACTGGCTCAGCCCATGAACTCTAAAGATACTTCGCCATTCTTCTCCCGCTCTCCGGCACCTTCCAATGATAATCCACTCTCTCTTGAAGGGCGCTTTGGCCGGCTCAGCTTTATTGGCTGGTATGCTTTCCTGCATATCATTTTTTTCTTTGCTTCAATTGCCCTCAGTCTGGTTAGCGGTATTTTCAGCCTGACTACCTTGTCTCTGGATAATCGGCAGTTTGTTGATGCACTGACTGGTTTGGCTGGCTTGGGCTATCTGCTGTTGGTTGTGTTCTATCTGTATTTCTATATTGTGGTAGTGGCACGCCGCCTGCATGATCTAAATAAATCTGGCTGGCTGATGTTGCTAATGCTAGTGCCGGTGGCTAATATTTTATTTATTTTCTATCTGCTGCTGGCAAGAGGCACAGCAGGACATAACCGCTTTGGTGCACCGCGACCAACTGCAGTCTGGGAAAAAATTCTGGCCTGGCTGATGATTCTATTGACTGTGTTAAGTCTATTTGCTGCTAGCAGCATGGTATCCTTTATGATGGGAAGTGGTGAGCTGGAAAGTCCACAGGAAGTGATCCAGCAAGGGACAGAATATTTTTAAGCTTATGTTAAATTTTGCTACCACCCGCAAGGGCTATGCAACTTTCTATTAAGTTCAATGTAAAAATCAGGCAAAATAGTGCGATTTTTTGATAACCGGGATACTCGTGGCTGAAAAAGACAATGCTCTAAGCCAAGTGACTGAAGGGACCACTGAGCTGTTGCATCAAGCAACCGAAAAAACTGCTCAGACCGTCATTGAGCACACGGCTAAATATAATGATGCGTATTCAACCGTCGATAAATTTATTGAGGCGTTTTGGGAACGCCTGCCTTATATCTGTATCGCACTGGTCGTTTTCAGTATCTTTTGCCTGCTTTCGAAACTGTTCAAGTTTTTTGTGCGTAAAGCGATTGGTGAACGTAGTTACAGTAAACAGAACCTGGTATTGGTACTTAACCGTGTAGGTACATCTGCAATTATTTTTATTGGCTTCCTGATTGCCATGGTCATTGCCATTCCAGGCTTTACACCCGGGCAGCTGATGAGTGCCTTGGGGATTGGTTCGGTGGCGATTGGTTTCGCCTTCAAGGATATTTTTCAGAACCTGCTGTCCGGTGTGCTGATTCTGCTCGGTGAACCATTTAAAATTGGCGATGACATTATTGTCTCAGGTATGGAAGGTACGGTAGAAGATATCCAGATCCGTGCGACTTTCCTACGCTCACCCGATGGCCGCCGTATTGTGATTCCAAACGCAACGGTTTATACCAGTGCAGTGACAGTAAATACCGCTTATCCACGCCGCCGCTGTCAGTTTGTGGTTGGGATTGGCTATGAGGATGATGTGCAAAAAGCCAAAGACATCATCATGGCGATTCTGGACAAAGATCAAAGTATTCTTAGCCAGCCCGCTTTTAGTGTCAATGTGACTCAACTGGCCGACTTCTCGATCAACCTGACTGTGACCTGGTGGGTAGATACTGCAGAAAGTTCGATGGGTACGTCGATCAGTACCGTTCAGGAACGTGTGATCCTAGCCTTTGCGGAATATGGTATTTCAATTCCTTACCCTGTACAGGAAGTAAAAGTGTACCGTGGTGAAAACACTGAAGATGCTTCAGGCCGTGCTAAACAGTCGACCTAGGACATAAGGAATGACCGTTTCAGTACGGATAATACGGTTGCCAAGGCTTACAGCCTGGCAGCCGTTTTTTATGAGCAGATCCACTTCATAAGGAATAAAACCACCTTCTGGTCCAATCACCACTGTACAGGAATGCTCAATTGCAAAAGACATTTTGCTCTCGGCATAAGGATGCGCCACATAAGCTGGTCGATCTGTGCTGATCAAGGTCGGCAGTACATCTTCGACAAAAGGTTTAAAGCGTTTATAAAGTTCAATCTGTGGTGCAATGGTATCCCCTGCTTGTTCCAATCCCAGCTGTACATAGTGATCCAGTTGCTGTAAAAACGGCGTCTGCCAGTAGCTTTTATCCACCCGATAGCTATGCAGCAAAATGATCTTCTCTACTCCAAGCGTCACCGCATCCATAATCAGACGACGCAACACTTTCGGACGTGGTAAAGCCACAATCAGCGTCACGGGCAATTTCGCTGGCACAGCTTCTTCTTTTAAAGGTTTAAGACGAACTGTTTTTTCAGTAATTTCAACAATTTCTGTGAGATAACGTTTACCTTCATGAATCCCGGCTTTCAAGGTGTCACCGACCTGAATATCCAGATGCTGCTGCAAATGCTCTAACTGTCGCTTTGCACTAACCGACCACAGTTCAGATTCAGTTTGACGAGGATCAAGCAGGACGATGTTCATAAAAAAGTAGACCAAAAAAATATGATATATCCCTCTATTGGCTAGAGGGTGGCGACAGGGATGTCGCCTGCAGTGCTGAGGGACAGGACGTCCCTTCAGCACTGCAAAAGGCTTTTGTTACTTTTGGCCCGACAAAAGTAAGATACTGCCTACGCTATAAAAAATATATTCTGTACCTCATCAAAAGGCCGTGATTGCCCTTTAAATTGATTTAACATCGCCTCAAATCACAATTAGATCAAATTATTATTGTATAGGCCTTCCCTACTTTTGACAGCGCAAAAGTAGGCAAAACGCTTTTGTTAGGCTGATGATACTTCCCTGTATCACAGCCTAACGACGGCATCCCTGCCGTCTTGGTAAATCCAATATCTGTTACTTGTCGATGTAAATTAAAGATACTGATCAATCACCCGAATATGCTTGGCAAGCGAACCCTGATTCTGTTGCATAATCTTTTGCGCAGCCGTATTCAAACTTTCAGCTTTTTCCGAATGATTTAAAAGCTCCAATAAAATTTCAGCTGCCTGCTTAAAATTATCTACGACTTCTACTGCATGAGCTTCAACAAACTCATCCACAATGGTCTGGAAATTAAAATAATTCTTACCCAGAATCGTCGGCACATTCAGTGCAATCGGCTCCAGAATATTATGTCCACCACCCGGTTCATTTAAAGAACCACCGACATAACAAGCCTGGCTAAGTGCATACCATAGCCACATCTCACCCATTGAATCTGCCAGATAAATCTGGGTATCCGCTTCAATTTTCTGTCCCAAGCTACGGCGTTGAGTTGTTAAATTTAGAGCCTGGGCTACCTGAAATACCTCATCAAAACGTTCAGGATGACGTGGCACCACAATACACAGCAAGCTTGGATCAGCATTTAAAGCCGCTTTCAATTCAGTCATCAACTGCTGTTCTTCTGGTGCATGGGTACTGGCCAGCGTAATGATTTTACGCCCTTGTAAAGCCCACTCCTGTTTTAGCTCGCTCGCACGCTCAATAAACTGCTGTGGTGCCGTGATATCAAACTTGATATTGCCTAAGACCTGAGTTTTAGCCTTCTCAATACCTAAATCAATATAACGTTGTTGCGTTGCACTATCCTGAGCCAATAACTGCTGCATCGCGTTCAGCATGCCACGGGTTAAACCTTTGACCTTGCCATAACCTTGCGCTGATTTTTCTGATAGCCGGGCATTCAGCAACAGACAGGGCACCTGAAAATTTTGCGCCTGATCAATGAGATTTGGCCAGATTTCAGTTTCCATTAACAGCAATAATTTCGGCTGATATTTCTGATAGAAATCCCGAATCAGATGTTTTTGATCGGCAGGCAAATACACTGCCTGAAATAAATTTAAATAGGGTTCTTTAAGAAAAAGAGATTTGGCGCGTGCCTGACCTGTTTTAGTGGTATTGGTCACCAGCACCGGATGACCTGATTTTAAATAATATTCAATCAGAGGCTGTGCCGCATTGGTTTCCCCAACCGAGACCACATGAAACCAGATGGCATGTTTGTTTTTTGGTGTCTGAAACGGACCAAAACGTTCAAGCAGTTCCTGTTGTAGTTGTTCAGGACTTTCTGCACGCTTACGAATACGTGACTGATATAAAGGCTTGATCAGTGTCAGTGCCGCGTTGTACCAAAAAGGAGTAGCCAAATGTTGCCCCGAAATTGAGTGAATCGGCAAAATATAACAGAGCCACACCGACATGTTAATCGATGTGACTCATTTTTAGATTATTCTGTGGTGCTTAAAATTTTTACTTCTGCCAAAGTTGGATAATCAATATAACCTTCAGCCGCCTGACTGCCGATCATATTTTCCAGTTTTAGCTCGTTCAGCGGTGCATCTTGTAGCAGACGCTCGTATAGATCCGGATTGGCAATATAGGCCTTACCAAAAGAGACCGCATCAGCTTTACCTGAAGCTAATAGCTCAATCGCATCCTCACGGCTCAAGCGCATATTGGCAATATACGGCACGCCACCTGAACGCTGTTTCATATCATCCGAGATACTGTCTTTAGCCAGATATTCACGGGTAAAGAAGAAAGCAATCTTACGTTTGCCCAGTTGCTCCATCGCATAACCAAATGTTTCACGTGGATCATCATCACCCATGTCATGCTCATCGCCACGTGGTGCCAGATGCACACCGACACGATCTGCGCCCCAGACTTCAATCAAGGCATCGACTACTTCCAGCAGGAAGCGGGCACGGTTTTCAACAGAACCGCCGTATTCATCTTCACGCTTGTTGGTCTTGCTTTGCAGGAACTGGTCAATCAGATAACCATTGGCACCATGCAACTCTACCCCATCAAAACCGGCTTCTTTGGCACGAATCGCAGCCTGCTTATATTGCTCGGTAATGGTATGAATCTCTGAAATTTCCAGCGGACGTGGAAGAACATAAGGGCGCTTAGGACGTAACAGGCTAACATGACCGGCCTGTTGTACTGAACTTGCCGATACCGGTGTGTCACCATTCAGTAATTCAGGATCAGAAACACGCCCCACATGCCATAACTGTGCAACGATCAAACCACCCTTCTCATGTACAGCATTGGTCACCAGTTTCCAGCCTTCAACCTGTGCATCTGTAAATAGCCCAGGTGTATTGCGGTAACCATTGGCTTCTTCAGAAATAACAGTGGCTTCGGAAATGATCAGACCTGCACTTGCACGTTGTGCATAGTACTCTGCCATCATCGGCGTTGGAACACGGTCATCGGTTGCACGACTACGCGTTAAAGGTGCCATGATGACACGGTTTTTGAGTTCGAGCGCACCCATTTTCAGGGGGGTATTCAATTCAGCCATACTGACTCCAGCCTCCAGATATGTTTTTAGAGGTGTTGTTGTAAATGTTCGATGTACTGCTGAATCAGGGCTTCGTTGCGGGAGAAATATGACCATTGTCCATGTTTAGTGGCGGTAATTAATCCCGCCTGCTGTAACACGGACAAATGATTGGACATGGTGGACTGAGAGACTTGCCCTAATTTTTCAATCTGGCCTGCACAAACACCACGCTGAAAGCCGCCACATTCTTCGGCAGACAGATACTGCCCTGGTGTTTTTAACCATTCCAGAATTTGCCGGCGTGTGGGATTTGCCAGAGCTTTAAAGATCAGATCAACGTCCATAGTCACATCACATAGTCGTGCGCAACAAAGCTGATTGCAGCATTTATTCCAGTATATCGCATTTTTTCGATTTAAATATCGAATATTTTGAATATAAGGTTTGCAAACTGTATTTGCTTTGTTACGCAGAGAGTTAAAAGGTCTGCTTACAGGCCTTGTTTCAAGCTTGCTTCAATAAATTTGTCCAGATCACCATCCAGAACTGCACCAGTATTTGAATTTTCAACACCAGTACGTAAGTCTTTGATACGTGAATCATCCAGAACATAAGAACGGATCTGGCTGCCCCAACCAATGTCAGACTTCGAGTCTTCTAATGCCTGAGCGGCTTCATTACGTTTGCTCATCTCCAGTTCATAGAGTTTTGCACGTAGCTGTTTCCAGGCATGATCACGGTTGGCATGTTGTGAACGCTGGTTCTGACACGCCACCACAATGCCTGTTGGTGCGTGGGTTAAACGTACCGCAGAATCAGTTTTGTTAATGTGCTGACCACCCGCACCTGATGCACGGTAAGTATCAGTACGAACATCCGCAGGGTTAATATCGATTTCGATATTGTCATCGACTTCAGGTGAAACGAATACCGCAGAGAATGAAGTATGACGGCGGTTACCCGAGTCAAATGGTGACTTACGTACTAAACGGTGTACGCCAGATTCGGTACGTAACCAACCATAGGCATATTCACCTTCAACACGAATCGTTGCAGATTTAATACCCGCCACGTCACCATCAGATTCTTCCATCAATTCTGCTTTAAAGCCATGACGTTCAATCCAACGCATGTACATACGCAGCAACATCGACGCCCAGTCTTGTGCTTCTGTACCGCCAGAACCCGCTTGAATTTCCACATAACATGGGTTCGGATCCATTGGGTTGCTGAACATACGACGGAATTCAAGTTTTGCCAATTCAGTTTCAGCTGATGTGAGTTCCGCTTGGACATCTTCAAGCATTTCTTCTTCATCAGCTTCTACAGCCAAATCTAGCATCGCTTGCGCATCTTCCAGCTGGGTCGTCAGACCGTCCAGTACATTGAGTACATTCTCAAGCTCGCCTTTTTCTTTGGCCATAGCCTGGGCACGGTTCTGATCATTCCAGATTGCTGGATCTTCTAATTCACGGAGAACCTCTTCCAAACGCTCTTTTTTCAGATCGTAGTCAAAGATACCCCCGTAGTGTTTGACCACGTTCGTTCAAGTCTTTTAGCTGGAGTAGATAAGGATTAATTTCCACGTGAATTTCTCTCAATCAATAAGGCATAAATTTTTAGCAGGCAATTATATCACAGTCCTTTCCCGCAGTTTGAGCAGGACATTTGTCTGATCTTTCCCAGTTCTAAATATTTATTTGGACCCATTCAGATCATTGACTGCACCTGCATGCCTTCATCTTTACCGGTCAAGTAAATGCATAAAAAAATGGATCTCCTTAACTAAAAAATTCTGATTTTTTGGAACTCAACCAGTCCATTTAACAATATTTTTTTTGCTTGTTTATTAGTCAAAATCTCTAAAATTCACAATCTTTACATAGTTTTAATAAAACAAAACATTGTTTTTTTTATTTATATTTCAATGAATTAAAATCATAAAATTACACAAAATTACTGTATTGACATTACTGTAACTTTCCCTTGATTGACGATCTTCCGATTTGGGCTAGACTGAAACTGTAACAAAAAATTTATTAAATCCCAGCCAAACTTTCAGAGGGGAGTATCCGCATGAAAAAATTAGCAATCGCTTCAGCACTTATTTCAGCCGTAGCTTTTACGGGTACCGCAGCACATGCTTACCAAGCAGAAATTGGTGCATCAGCAGGCTTAACAGATCCGGACAACGGTAGTTCAAGCGGCTCTTTCGGTGTAGATGGCACTTATTACTTTAATCCTGTACAAACGCGTAATGCACCATTAGCCGAAGCAGCCTTCCTTGATCGTGCAAGTAATGTGAAAGCTCAATATCAATATGATGATTACGACTCTTCAGAACGTCACCGTTATGGTGTAGGTGCTGAATACTTCGTACCAAACTCAGATTTTTATTTGAGTGGTAGCGTAGGTCGTGATGATTCTAAATACGACTATGCACCTGATTTTGACGAAACCGTTTATAGTGCTGAAGTCGGTTATTTACCTGCACCAGGTCTGTTAATTGCAGCAGGTGTGAAAGGTTATGACAATGACTATGATGACGGTGTAGATCCAACTTTACGTGCTAAATATGTGACTACCTTAAGCAATGGTAAAGACATTAACCTTGAAGCTGGCGCTGCCTTTGGCGACCTAGATGAGTACAACTTAAAAGCTGACTACTTCATCGACAAAACTTTAAGTGTTGGTGCTGATTATCAAAGCAAAGACAATGGCCCTTACGACTCAAATGAATTTGGTGTAAGTGCACGTAAATTCTTTAATGAACAAGTAAGCTTGGAAGGTCGTGTAGGTTTTGGTGAAATTGGTAACCAAGACTACAACAAATTTGGTGTAGCTGCTAAATATCGCTTCTAAGCTTCGCTTAATTACATACTCAAACAGCACTCTTCTTCGGAAGGGTGCTTTTTTTATGCCCTAAAATAAAGCAGTTAGGTAGAAATTGTGCATTGACGTACTGCGTATTTTCCGTACAATCAGCAACAACTGTAACAAAACAGTCATATTTCTATAACAGAGGGAATCTCAATAATGTTTAAAAAACTTGCGCTTGCAACTGCTCTTCTTGCTGGCCTGGGAACTGCACATGCTTATCAAGCTGAAGTTAATGTCGGCTATGAAAATACTGATATCGATAATCTTGGGGATCTAGATACATTTTTCATCAATGGAAAATACTATTTAAATGCAGTTCAAGTTAAGAACTCCCCACTTGCAGAAGCAGCTTTCCTCAATAAGGCGAGCAATATTGGTTTAGGTTATGCAAATGCGAGCGGTGATGGAGATGAAGATATCGATGTATTTGGTGTAAGTGGTGAGTTTTATATTCCAAATACTCAATTTTATGTAAGCGGTACTATTAACCAAACTGACTTTGCAGGTGAAGACAATACTGGTTATGCTTTTGAGGTTGGTTACTTACCAGTTAATGGCCTACTATTAGCAGCTGGTGCAGCTAATGAAAGCGTTGATCCAGTTCAGGTAGCAAATTATGGTTTTGTTCCTAACCTCCTAAATGCTGTTACTGTAGGTGATGATACTGCATTATCTCTACGTGCTAAGTACGTGACTCAAATTGGCAACCATTTTGCAAATTTTGAAGGTCTAAGTTATTTTGGTGATGAAACAACTTATCGCCTAGGTGCTGATCTTTATATAGATCCTACACTTAGCGTTGGTGTTTCTTTTGCTGACTCTACTGCTGATGAATCAGATACTATTTTTAGTGTTCGTGCTCAAAAATTCTTTACCCCTGCAATTGCAGCTGGCGTGAATTACACAACTACTGACGGTGCTGACTCTTTCGGTATCAACGGTACATTCCGCTTCTAATCTTTTAGATTAAAAGTAAAAAACCGCTCACTTGAGCGGTTTTTTATTGTTGTAAATGTAAAATCCGCAGCTGTAAGCTGACATTGCCATTAAATTCATTGCGTTCCAGCTCATAGACCAAATGCACGCTATCCTGCATCGGGTCAAATGCAAATTTATCTTTGGCGCTAAAAGCAATTGCATCTAATACCTGCCCGTTATTTAAAGCCAGACGCAGCTTTAAATGGCTATCCTTTAACCAGCGGTAATCCAGAATCTTAAAGATGCCTTCAAAAATCGGTTGAGGAAACTTTTGCCCCCATGGGCTCAAGTTCTGCAGCAGGTCTACGGTATCAATTTGGAAAGCTGATGCCGGTAGTTCCCCATCAGTCCACAGCGTAGCAGTAAATAGGCTTTCATCCATCTCTGCAATCAGCTGTTCAAAGACCTGTTTAAATTCAGCAAAATGCTGCTTTTTAATGGTTAATCCCGCTGCGGCCGCGTGCCCACCGAAATGGCTGACCAGATGCGGATACTGCTCTGCTATCCGTTCAATGCTATCCCGGATATGAATCCCTTCAATGGAACGTGCTGAACCTTTGATATGAATACCATCTTCATCAGCAGCAAAGACTATACTTGGACGATGGAACTGTTCTTTTAAACGGCCCGCTACAATCCCGATCACACCCTGATGCCAGTGCTGTTCAAACATGATCAGTGCGGCAGGCAAAGTATTCTCATCGAGCTGGATTTTTTCCAGTTCAGTCAAAGCTTCCTGCTTGATTTTGCCTTCTACCTGACGACGTTCGACATTCAGTTTATTCAGCTGTTCTGCGAGTGGATAAGCGGTTGCCAGATCTGGAGCGAGCAAACACTCAATCCCGATATCCATGGTTTCCATACGCCCAGCTGCATTAATGCGCGGCCCGAGTACAAAGCCAAGATCCTGGGCTTTTAAAGTTGCTGCATCCCGTCCTGCAATTTCCAGCAATGCACTAATGCCCGGACGGCATAAGTGCTGCTGAATCCGCTTCAGCCCAGCATCAATCAGAATGCGGTTGTTATAGTCCAGACTAGCTACATCTGCATACGTTCCCAGCGCCACCAAATCCAGATAGTTGGTAATCACTGTTGAAGATTTACCGAGCTTCTTACGATGAGTCGATAGATTCGCCAAGACATAGAAAGCCACGCCTACCCCGGCCAGTGCCTTGCTTGGGAATTCACAGCCTAACTGGTTTGGATTGACCACCGCTTCAGCTGCTGGCGTTGGCTTGGTCGTAAGATGGTGATCGGTGATGATCACCTGCATGCCATGATCCTGTGCCTGTTTCACCCCGTCATGACTGGAAATTCCGTTATCTACGGTAATCAGCAGATCAGGGGTAAAATTCGCAAAAGCCAGATCGGCAATGGCAGGAGTCAAGCCATAACCATACTTGAAACGGTCTGGAACCAGATAATCAACATTGGCCCCCATGTCGCGCAGAGCCAGCACCATCAATGCAGTACTGGTGGCACCATCGGCATCATAGTCACCGACAATCACGATCTTCTGACCTGCATCAATCGCTGCATCGATCAGCTGAATGGCTTCAGCTAGGCCTTTCATAGTCGGTGCCAACAGATGCTTGAGTTTCAGCTCAAGCTCCTGCTGCGACTCCACCCCACGGCGTGCCAGAATTTCTGCAATAAAAGACGGTACATCCTGAAAAGATTCAGGACGGGTCAGTAAAGGTCGCTGCTTGATTTCAAGTTTTGGCATTTATGGCATCAGTCGCTGCAATGTCCAAGCATCGTCAGTCTTGGTATAACTCAGACGATCATGCAAACGATTTGGACGTCCTTGCCAGAACTCATAATAGTCTGGGACAAGACGGTACCCCCCCCAGAATTCTGGCTTATCAAGCTGTTCCTGATTCACCATCTTGTCATGGTAGTCCCAGAAACGCTGCTGCAGTTCATCGCGACTGGCAATCACACCACTTTGTGGCGTACTGGCATGCGCGGCAATCTGACTGTCACGTGGACGTTTATGATAATAGTCAGTGGATTCTTCTTCAGAGATTTTGACTACACGACCAGAAACACGGATCTGTCGTTCCTGCTCCTGCCAGTAAAACAGCAATTCGGCATAGGGGTTTTCTGCCAGATCCAGGCCTTTCTGGCTGTCATAATTGGTATAAAAATCATAACCCGCTTCAGTCGCACCACGTAATAATACAGTACGCACATGCGGACGACCTTGCGCATTTGCCGTAGCTAGTGACATAGCATAAGGCTCATGCAGTTGGGCTGCCAAAGCATGGTTAAACCAGAGCAAAAACTGTTCGTGTGGGTCCAGTTTAACCTGATCCTCAATCAGCTCGCCTTTCTGATAATTCAGACGTAGTTCACTCAGATCTTTAATTAAATCAGTCATTCCATCTCTCTATAGTCAGACAGCAAGTTTAGACAGCATTGGCACGTACGGCATCTGCCAGTGAATGAGCCAGTGTAGTGACTTCATCCAGGTCTTCGCCTTCCACCATAACACGAATAACCGGCTCAGTACCTGACTTACGAATCAGCAAACGACCACGACCTTTCAGCTGTTGTTCTGCTTTTTCAAATTCAGCAGCAAGCGCAGGTACAGCATACGGGTCAAACATGGCATCCAGACGCACATTGACCAATACGTTCGGCAATAGGCGGAAATCAGCGACCAGTTCATGCAGGGCTTTCTTCTGCTCGACCATGACTGTCAATACTTGTAGCGCCGCAATAATGGCATCACCCGTGGTGCTCTTGTCTAGCGTCAGGATATGACCTGATGGCTCACCGCCAGTGACCCAGCCCTTTTCTTCCAGACCTTGTAATACATAACGGTCACCTACCTTGGCACGCAAGAAGGGTACTTGGGCTTTTTCCAAAGCCAGTTCCAGTGCCATATTACTCATCAGCGTGCCCACGATCCCCGCTGGCTTATTTTTGACCTGAGTGGCAAGGATATACAGAATATGGTCACCCGTAATCTGCTCACCGTTTTTGTCGACCATAATCACACGGTCAGCATCACCGTCAAAAGCAACCCCAAGATCAGCCTGATATTCAACGACTGCTTTTTGCAGATTCTCAGGATGTGTTGAGCCACAGTCTTTATTAATATTGAGACCATCAGGATCATCAAACATTGCAATAACTTTTGCGCCCAACTCACGGAATACTGCAGGACCTACGTTATAGGCTGCACCATTGGCACAATCCACTACAATCGTTAGATCATTCAGGTCTAAATGGTATGGGAAAGTCGATTTACAGAATTCGATATAACGGCCATTGGCATCTTTGACACGGAAACTTTTACCCAGGTTCGCCGTGTCTTCAATAATTAACTCTTTTTCAAGTTCCTGGTTAATTTCATCCTGCAAGGCATCTGGCAGTTTTTTGCCTTCACCCGAGAAGAATTTAATTCCATTATCAAAATACGGATTATGCGAAGCTGAAATAACAATACCCAGACTGGCATGCAGCGCACGGGTCAAATGGGCTATTGCAGGGGTCGGTAATGGACCGAGTAAATGTACATAAACACCTGCCGCGTTCAGACCAGCCTGCAAGGCAGATTCTAAAATATAGCCTGATAAACGAGTATCTTTTCCCATCACCACCAGCGGTTTATTTTTTTTACTATATCGCTTGAGTACCTTCCCAGCAGCAAAGCCTAGTTTAAGCGCAAACTCAGGCGTAATTGGCAATTCGCCAAACTTGCCACGGATACCATCGGTGCCAAAATAACTCATCGTTGTCTCACTTCTTATTGGGTGATTTCCATCATCCATTTTTACAATGTGTCACACTTTACACCAAAACAAAAAAGCCGTCATTTGTATGACGGCTTTTTTCGGATTAGTACAGACAGGAAATTAGCCAACGCGATAGTTAGGCGCTTCCTTGGTAATCGTCACGTCATGTACGTGAGATTCAGACATACCTGCTGCAGTGATTTTTACAAACTTCGCATTTTGACGAAGATCTTCAATCGTTGCAGAACCGGTATAGCCCATAGATGAACGCAAACCGCCCATCATCTGATGCACGATATTACCCATTGGACCTTTATAAGGTACACGGCCTTCAATACCTTCTGGAACCAGTTTCTCAGCACCCGCTTTAGAATCCTGGAAGTAACGATCCGCTGAACCTGTTGCTCCTGCCATCGCACCCAATGAACCCATACCACGGTAAGCTTTGTAGTAACGACCCTGGAAGAACTCAACTTCGCCTGGTGCTTCTTCAGTACCCGCCAACAGTGAACCTACCATGATGGTGCTTGCACCAGCGCCAATCGCTTTTGCCATATCGCCAGAGAAACGGATACCACCATCAGCAATTAATGGAATCTGTTCTTTCAATGCATTCGCAACAGAGTCGATTGCAGAGATTTGCGGCATACCAATACCCGCAACAATACGCGTCGTACAGATTGAGCCAGGACCGATACCTACTTTAACAGCATCTGCACCAGCATCGAGAAGTGCAAGCGCAGCATCACCAGTTGCGATGTTACCGCCAATCACTTGAACTTGCGGGAAGTTCTGTTTTACCCAGCGTACACGTTCAATCACGCCAGCAGAATGACCATGTGCAGTATCAACTACAATCACGTCTACACCAGCTTCAACCAATGCTTCAACACGGCTTGGTGTTTCTGCACCCGTACCCACTGCAGCACCTACGCGCAGGCGACCGAGGTCATCTTTACAGCTGTTTGGATAGCTTTCAGCTTTGCGAAAATCTGTAACCGTGATCAAACCTTTCAGTTCTTGCTGTTCATTTACAACCAGAACTTTTTCAATACGGTGCTTTTGCAGTAAGGCCTGGATGTTTTCTTTTGATTCGCCTTCACGAACTGTTACCAGACGATCCTGACCTGTCATGATGTTACTGACTGGCTGTTCCAAATTGGTTTCAAAGCGTGTATCACGACCTGTTACGATACCTACCACTTTGCCATCTTTCACAACAGGCACACCACTGATATTGTTTGCCTGAGTTAAAGCAATCAACTCACGAACAGTAGTTTCTGGGGTAACGATGATTGGATCTTTCACCATACCCGCTTCGAATTTTTTCACACGACGTACTTCAGCCGCCTGTGCAGCAATATCCATGTTCTTGTGCAGAATACCGATACCACCATTTTGCGCCATTGCAATCGCCATACGGGATTCAGTCACCGTATCCATAGCTGCAGACACAAGAGGAATATTCAGGTTAATGCCGCGAGTCAGGCGTGTCTTTAGAGAGACATCTTTTGGGAGAACAGTAGAGTAGGCAGGGAGTAATAGGACATCATCGAAGGTTAACGCGTCTTGAACGATGGTCAACATAACAGTCTCACTGGTAATTTCCGTGCGCTATTATAAACAAATTTAGCTCTAAATTTCATTGCAATTGCAAAATTTATTTTGTCTAGATCTGGACTTAGATTTAATCGAACTACCTAAATTTATAAATTTGATCGTTCAATCAACAGTTTAAATATTCCAGTACAGCAAGAAGAGTAAGTAAGCTTACAAAATCATTGACTGGCTTGCTTCATTGCGCAGATAGAAAATCAAAAACAAATCATTCAGCGATTATAATTTTTCTGACAATTTGTAGCTCAAACATACCAATATTTATATCCAATAAACAACAGAGCCGGAGCTCTGTTGTTTAAAATCTTACATTCAGATTTAGCTGACGCGTTCAAAGTTATCGTCATTCTCGGCTTCATCCCGATCGATCTGGATGAATGGAATCATATTATGGGCAATGCGAGCTTTATTACACTGCACATCAGCAACCTGGACTTGCTTACACGAAGTACTGCGTAGCTCATACATACTGCAACTGACCTGCTCGCCAATCGTGCCTTCTAGTGCAACACAGCGCGGGTTTTTCTGATTTGTCCCTGCCATACACGAATACACCGATGTAACAGGTTCGGTATAGTGTTCTGGCATCGGAATACCCTCTGCCCAGTAAAACGATACCCTGAAATAGGCGCAACATGCACCACAACTTAAACATGCATCCTGTGTTGGAACTTGAGACAACATTTTTTATAAATTCTCGTCATCAAAAAGATTTTTTTGGAATCCGAAAATATAAAAAATGTTGTTTTTTCACTCAAGTATTTTTTTTAATTTCTCCCGTTATTCTGGACAGGTAAATACCGTTTCATCCATTAAATCAGTACCGCATTCCAGGGTTTCAATCCAGTCCAGGAACTGATTGATCTGCTCTTTGCCCACAAACGGCGTACCGTGCTGTGGCACGATCATTTCTACATCCATGCTACGTATCATCTGAACCCAGAGACGGATTACCTTGTTATTACACATATAGCGCTGATGGAAGCCTTTCATTTTCGGGATATGCGCTGCAAAGTTTTCTAATGGACGCGAAGCATCTTCAACCATCGACGCGCCCATATCGCCTGAAAACAGGATTTTTGCAATCGGGTCATAAAATTGAAAATTACCCACTGAATGCAGAAAATGAGCCGGAATGGCCACAATTGAAGATTCACCGAGTTTAATCACTTGCCCATGGTCAGGTAATTCCACCAGACGATCCAGCCAGTTGCCTTTCATGCGGTCACTCATAAAGGCTGAGTTCAGGTGCGGCAAGAAACGTGCCCAGAGTTTGGACGCGACCACTTTGGCATCGGTATAGACCAGCCAACGCGGCATCGAAGTGATAATATCCGGATCCTGATGCGAGGCCATGACATAGTCCAGATTGGTCAGGCGGGTATATTTATTCAGTTCCATGGTCAGCGGCACATAAGTCAGGTCACCCCCCGGATCCAGCACCGCTGCACGGTTATTATCAATAATTAAAAACTGGTTGGCCTGAACGCCTTCACCTTTTACCAGGCTGGTAAAACTAATGCATTTGTGGATGCCATCATCAAATAAAACCTGTGATGTGGTACGTTCAAAAGCCATAACTTTCCCCAATTTTATACATTTAAAAATGATTTTTGTGTTGTTGTTAACATATAAGTATTTAGAGAAACTTACAATAAATAAAAATGTCTATATAGCCTTATTTATCAGCATTTTGAGAGCTATTTCACAATAAAAAATCCCGAGTTTTTAGCTCAGGATTTAATATATTATTCCTATGAATTAGAAATAATAATGTTTGAGCAAGGTACCTATACCAATCAGCAGGAAGATCAGCGCACCAATTTTATGAATCAAGGAGATTGGCAGGCGGTTTGCAAGTTTATCCCCAATCAAAACTGCCGGTGCATTGGCAATCATCATACCTACCGTGGTTCCCAACATCACCCAAAGCACACTGTCAAAACGTGCTGCCAGCGCTACGGTTGCAATCTGGGTTTTGTCACCAATTTCTGCCAGGAAGAACAGGATAAAGGTCGCACCAAATACCCCCAATTTTTGCCATTTATTGATGCTAGCAGATTCATCACCGAGTTCATCCGGAATCAGCATCCAGATTGCCATAGCAATAAAGCCAATTGAAACAATCCACAACAACACATCTGCACTAATAACCGTAGTTATCCACTGACCCAATACCGCAGACAAACCATGGTTGATCAAGGTTGCTAGCAAGATCGCAACAAGAATAGGAACAGGTTTTCTGAATCGCGCAGCAAGTAGCAAGGCAAGCAATTGGGTCTTATCGCCCATTTCGGCAAGCGCTACGATGGCAGTTGAAAGGAGGAATTCGTACATATGTCTTTCTCTGGCTGGCATGTGCTACCGATGACTTACCCTTCCCGCCAGCCAAAATCTGCAGAATGGTAAATCAAAGGTCTTGCCAACAAAAGAAAGCTTCAAGAAGCTCATTTGGTTCTTTGCTATGATGACCATGTCCGGTTCAGGACAAATATGTTGACCATCACCCTTTTGCTTTGCGCAAAAGGCGGCTACTCCCCAATGAAGTAAGCTCATTATAATCAAGAGCATCCATATTTACAAATCGCAATATAAAAAACCCTGCCGAAGCAGGGTTTCTGTTTTACACCCTCTTTGTATTTTTCCCTGAGCCTTGAGTGAAATATATGTCATTCAAGACGCAAGAGAAAAGAGAGTGAATCTAATTAAATTTAGATTAATAAGCTACGAATATCTTTAAGAAGTTTCGTCAACTTATTGGTGAAGCGTGCCGCATCTGCGCCATTAATCACACGGTGATCGTATGACAATGACAATGGAAGCATTAAGCGCGGATCAAAGCCCTCACCATTCCATACTGGCTGCATGGTTGCCGGTGAAATACCCAGAATCGCCACTTGAGGCCAATTTACAAGTGGGGTAAATGCTGTACCACCAATTGCGCCAAGACTTGAAATCGTGAAGTTCGCACCTTGCAGATCTTTCGGCGAAAGTTTCTTGTCACGTGCTTTTTGACCCAATTCGCCCAATTCTTTCGAAATTTGCTTAATGGATTTTTGGTCTGGGTTACGCAGTACCGGAACGGTTAAGCCATCCGGAGTTGCTACAGCGATGCCCATATGGATTTCATTACGCAACAAGACTGACTTGCCGTCATCTGCCAAGTGACCTGCAAATTCACGCTCTTCTTTCAGCAGGTGCGCTACTGCCTTAATGATGAATGACATAATCGTCAGGCTTAAACCTTCTTTCTTAAAGTTGCCTTTAAGCTCATTACGCCATGCTTCAAGTTCAGTAATGTCGGCTAAATCGAACTGCGTCACTTGTGGAATGTAGTTGTTTAAAGACAACTGCGGAATAGAAACCTGCTGTAAACGCGTCAAGGCTTTTTCTTCGACACCACCAAATGCATCGAAGCTTGGTAGTTTTGGTAAGCCTGCTGGTGCAGCCGCGGCTGGCGCAACTGCAACAGGTGCCGGTGTAGTCAGACGCGTTTTCACGTATGCAAAAAGATCTTCTTTCATCAGACGTGTATGTGGACCAGATGCTTTGACTTCAGCAAGCACCACCCCCAACTCACGCGCAAGTTTACGAACCGCAGGGCCCGCATAGACTTTGGCATTGGCAGCGTTCTGCTCTTTGGTGAGTTTATCTGCATTTTGCGTTTCAGGTGCAGCAGCAGTCTCAGCTTTTGGCGCTGCAGCTGGTGCAGGAGCAGTTTTAGCTGCTGGCACTTCTGCTTTTGCAGCCGGAGCAGTCGCAGGTGCGGCCTGCCCTTCCGCTTCAATCGTAATCAGAGCGATGCCTTCAGAAACGTTCTGACCAAGTTCGACATGAATCGACTTGATCACACCCGCAGTCGTGCTTGGCACTTCAACCGTTGCTTTATCCGATTCCACCACGATGATGCTTTGGTCTTTCTCAACCTTGTCACCAACCTGAACCAGAATTTCTGCTACGGCAGCTTTGTCAACACCCAAGTCAGGTACGTTGACTTCCACATCGCTAGCAGGCGCTGCAGGTGCTTGTGTAACTGTTTCAGCTTTGGCTTCAGGTGCCGCTTGTACAGGAGCCTGTTCAACTGATTGAGGAGCTGCTTGCTGAGCAGCCGGTGCTGAACCTGCAATTTTCACAGTCAGGATGACCACACCTTCTTTAACGGTGTCGCCTTCTTTGATTTGAATAGCTTCTACTGTGCCATCAACTGTGCTTGGAACTTCTACAGTCGCTTTGTCAGACTCTACCACCACGATGCTTTGATCAACTGCGATTTCATCACCGACCTGTACCAGAATTTCACCTACCAGAGCTTTTTCTACACCGATATCTGGCACTTTCACTTCAACAGTCGCAGATGCAGCGCCATTAGCGGCAGGTGCCTGGCTTAGTTTAGCCGCAACACCCGGCTGATGTGAAACCACTTCCTGCAGGATTTCATCATCAGGCAATGAAGTCGGGGTATTTTCCGAAGTTTTATCTGACGTATCAGCTTGCTGAGATTCTACGCTATTTGCATCATCTTCAGCCTCTAATTCAATCAGTACTGCACCTTCAGATACTTCATCACCCTGATTGACCAGAATGCTTTTTACTACACCTGCTGAAGTGCTAGGCACTTCAACAGAGGCTTTGTCAGATTCCAGCAGCACAATGCTTTCATCGATGGCAATGGTATCACCCACCTTCACCAGAATTTCAGCCACTGTTGCCTTATCTACACCAATATCAGGAGTCGTAATTTGCATGATTAGTTCTCCTCTTTGTAGTCAGCAACAGCGTGAAGTTCAGGCGTTGCTTGTGGCGCCCATGCAACTGGACGGTCGGTATCTAACTCGAAGCTAGAAATCGCGTCTTTCACCAAACGTGCATCCACTTCACCTTCGTCAGCAAGCTTTTTCAATGTTGCAACTACAATATGCGCTGCATCTACACCAAAGTAGCTACGAAGCTTGGCACGTGTATCTGAACGGCCATAACCATCAGTACCTAATGCTACGAATGGGCGGTTGTCTGGAAGGTAAGCACGGATTTGTTCGCTGTACGCACGCATATGGTCTGTTGCAGAAACTACGATCCCGTTTGTGCCACGTAATTGCTGAGCAACCCAAGACTCTTTCACTTCTTCAGCTAATGGATGTAGGCGGTTGTACTCTTCACACGCCATACCGTCACGTGCAAGCTCGTTGAAGCTGGTTACGCTGTAGACGTTCGAGTGAATTTGATACTCTTCACGAAGAATCTTCGCGGCTTTGATCACTTCACGCAGAATCACACCTGAACCAAGTAACTGAACAGTGGCTTTCTCGTCTTCTTCAAGCAGGTACATACCACGTTTGATGCCTTCCTCAACACCTTGTGGCATTGCAGGATGCTCGTAGTTTTCGTTCATCACAGTTAAGTAGTAGAACACGCGCTCTTGGTTTACATACATGCGCTTCAAGCCATCGTGAACAATCACAGCAAGCTCATAACCGAAGCATGGGTCATAAGACACACAGTTTGGAATCGTGTTCGCAAGGATGTGCGAGTGACCATCCTGGTGTTGTAAGCCTTCACCGTTCAGCGTTGTACGACCCGCAGTTGCACCGAGCAAGAAGCCTTGTGCTTGTGCATCACCTGCTGCCCATGCAATGTCACCAATACGCTGGAAACCAAACATCGAGTAATACATGTACATTGGAATCATTGGCAGGTTATTGGTTGAATAACTTGTTGCCAATGCAGCCCAAGCACTCATCGCACCCGCTTCGTTAATCCCTTCTTGAAGCATGTGACCGTCTTTTGCTTCACGATAATGCATCAATTGTTCCTGATCTTCAGGCGTGTATTTTTGACCATGTGCAGCATAAATACCCAACTGACGGAACATGCCTTCCAAACCAAAGGTACGCGCTTCATCTGGAACGATTGGCACAACGCGATCTTTAATGGCTTTTTCTTTCAATAATGAAGAAATTAAACGAACCATCACCATCGTCGTTGATTGTTGCTTGCCATTAGAACCTGCCAGCACTGCATCAAACACAGACAGTTCAGGAATCGCCAACTGCTCGCTCTCTTTACGACGTGCAGGCAGATAACCCCCTAAAGCCTCACGACGCGCCTTCATATATTTAAGTTCAGGAGAATTTTCGCTTGGACGGTAGAATGGAACTTCTTCTAACTGTTCATCGGTAAATGGCAAGTTGAAACGGTTACGTACATATTTCAACGATTCAAGCTGCATTTTCTTGATTTGGTGAGTTTTATTCACCGCTTCAATTTCGTCAGATAGGCCATAACCTTTTACCGTTTTCGCAAGAATCACGGTTGGTTGACCTGTCGACTTCATCGCTTCCGCATAGGCAGCATAAACTTTATAAGGGTCATGACCACCGCGGTTCAGATTGTCGATGTCTTCATCACTTAAACCTTTCACCAGCTCTTCAGCTTCTGGGTATTTGCCAAAGAATTTAGCGCGTGCGTATGCACCACCTTTTACTTGTAAACGTTGATATTCACCATCAACCGTTTCTTCCATTACGGCTTTTAATGCGCCAGATTCATCTTTTGCCAGTAGTGGATCCCAGTGACGGCCCCATATCACTTTAATTACGCGCCAGCCAGCACCGCGGAATAAGGACTCAAGCTCTTGAATCACTTTACCGTTACCACGTACCGGACCATCAAGACGTTGCAAGTTACAGTTGACCACCCAGATCAAGTTATCAAGCTTTTCACGACCTGCAAGTGAGATTGCACCAGTACTTTCCGGCTCATCCATCTCGCCATCGCCGAGGTAAGCCCAAACTTTACGGTCTTCTTCCTTAATCAAGCCACGGTTCATCAAATACTTTTGAATGTGCGCCTGATAGATCGACATGATTGGACCCAGACCCATCGATACCGTCGGGAACTGCCAATAGTCCGGCATCAAGTATGGATGCGGGTATGAAGGTAGACCAATACCGTCCACTTCACGGCGGAAGTTATTCAAATGTTCTTCAGTTAAACGACCTTCCAGAAACGAACGTGCATAGATCCCTGGGGCACAGTGACCTTGATAATAGATCATGTCACCGCCGAAGCTGTCACTGTTGGCACGGAAGAAGTGGTTAAAGCCTACATCATATAATGTTGCTGATGAGGCAAAACTGGCCAAGTGACCACCTAAATCATCACCTGTTTTGTTTGCGCGAAGAACCATCGCTAGTGCATTCCAACGGATCAGCGCACGAATACGGCGCTCCATATCTGCATCACCTGGCATAGGCGGTTGTTCTTCAACAGAAATCGTGTTTAAGTAAGGAGTATTTAAACGCTGAATGGGAACATGCTTAGCAATCGCGCGCTGATAAAGTTTCTCTAATAAGAAAGCTGCACGCTCAGTGCCCATGTGTTGCAAAACAGAGTCAAAAGCGTCTTGCCATTCCTGAGTTTCTTGCGCGTCTGTATCGCCATAAAACGCCATAATCTGCTGTTCCTAAAGATCTACATTAATCGTTTATATGTATCATATTTAGGGCAGCGACAGGTATCGCCCACGCTGAATGCGCAAATGCCATGGTATTTAGCAGCTAAATACCTATTGATTATTTATTACACAAATATACAAATCTAAGTCAAGAAAGAATCAAAATTATACATTGCTCATAGTTTTTAGTGATAACTTAAGGCTTAAAAGCAATAAATCTCCAGTTTCTCTCATTTTAGAAAGAAACCAGAGATTTATTACTTTTAAATCTAGATGTGATTTTCTGTAGGTGTTATGTACAGCGTAGCTTAAATGACCTGACAGCCCTTATGGCAGCATGGCAAGATAAGTTGAAGGATTTTTACGCTGACCATCTTTTACTACTTCATAGTGTAAATGCGGACCTGTACAGCGACCTGTACATCCTACGTTGGCAATGTGCTCACCCGCTTCTACGCGATCACCCACACGTGCAATCAGACGTGAAGCGTGTGCATAACGAGTCAGGTAACCATTACCGTGGTTAATTTCCACGTATTGACCATAACCTGTACCCCAGCCCGACTTGGTCACAATACCAGGTCCAGTCGCATAGATCGGCGTGCCACTTGGGGCAGACATATCTAAACCGGAATGGTTTTCAGCCCGACCATTCATGGTACGACCACCATAGTTAGAGCTGACACGTTTCAGGTTTGGTAGAGGATGTGCAACTACCCAGGAATATGGAGAAGATGAAAAACTTGAAGAAGATTTAGATGTAGACTTAGAAGCGCCGTATTTTTTCTCAATCATTGCATTATTGAGCTCAACTGGCTTCTCACGGAGCTGAACGCTTAATTTGGTTTCAGCAGGGATATAAATATCTTCTGATTGGGTATAAGCGCCCTGTGCCAAAGTCCGTGTAAGCTGCTCAAGACGATCGACGGAGCCACTTTCCTGATTTAGATCCACTAAATCTGCGAATGCTACAGAAGCAGCTGAACTCGCTAGGGAAAATGCCAACAAAATACGTCGCAAATGCATAAAAAACCTCTCTAAAACTGTTTTAATCGAGTTCCTTGGGTGATCTCTTCCTTGATATCTACCGAAAAGAGCGCATAAGATTAAGGCATAATCATGAAGGAATGATGTATGTCTGAACCTGTCAACGTTTTTCAACAAACAAGAAAACACATAAAAACAGGAAACTTCTCGTTTCTCTCGTCACAAGTTGCTGCATGGCAGAAACTTACAAAAATCATTCAACCTATGCTGCCCCAACCGGAACAGTGGCAGGTTGTTTGCTACCAAAATGGTGTGTTAACGCTTACTGGTGAAAACCAGGCCATGATCTCTCAGTTGGCCTACTTACAGAAGCAATACGTTTCACAACTCTCTCAAATTAGCGAATTAAAGGACTTAACCAAACTGCAAGTGTGCTTACGAAATCCATCCAAAACACCTTTGCTTACAGAAAAATCCGAAAGAGCCCTAAGCCCAGAAACACAGGATATGCTCCGTAGTGCTGCTGACTTTATAAGCGACCCTAAGCTTAGCCAAGCTTTACTACGTTTGGCAAGCAATAAAAAATAACATACAAATCAAATAATGTTGATTTACAATGTGAATTAAGAGAACCAGTTCTCATTCTACATTGTTATAATATAACATACACACTAAAAGACAATGACTTATGTCACATTCACATAAGGAATTGGGCAGGTTTCAATGTCATCAAATGTTACAATTTCATAGCTATCCGGATCACTGCTGACATTACGCAAAAGCTGGTTATTTAAGGCATGTCCTGACTTGTAACCGTCAAATTTTGCAATAATCTGATGCCCCATCAGATACAAGTCACCCACAGCATCCAAAATCTTGTGACGCACAAATTCATCCGAAAAACGTAGCCCTTCTTCATTGACTACTCCAGTTTCATCCACGCCAATCGCGTTTTCCAGACTTGCACCAAGTGCCAGATTATTGGCTTTGAGATAGTCCAGATCTTTCATAAAACCAAAGGTACGCGCTTCACTGACTTCATATACAAAGGTTTCAGTGGAGAAGTCGATGGTGGCAGACTGGTATTCTTTCTTGAAAGCAGGATGATCAAAGTCGATGGTAAAGTTGAGCTGAAAGCCTTCATGCGGGCTAAAAGCCGCACGCTTATCATCAATAAGCGCTTCTACAGGTTTGATGATTTTAATAAATTTCTTTGGTGCCTGTAGCTCCTGAAGTCCACCCTGCATCAGTAGATAGATAAATGGACCGGCACTGCCGTCCATGATGGGCACTTCAGAAGCTGATACTTCAATAATCAGGTTATCGATGCCCAGACCGGCAATAGCACTCATGACATGCTCAATGGTACCCACTTTGGCATTTTCCTGAACCAGATTCGAGCACATGAAAGCTTCCTGGATCAGCATGGCATTGGCGGGTATATCAACCGGTGGATTCAGATCGATGCGTCGAAATACAATTCCCCCATCGGCATGGTGTGGCACGAAGTTAATCATGACTTTCTGCCCACTATGAAGACCGATACCGCTCGCTTTCACGACACGTTTCAGGGTACGCTGTTTCAACATGCTTTTATCATCTGTTCATCAACAAAACCGCTATACGTTAGCATATTTAGCCATTGATAAAAAACAAAAAGGTGGCCTTACAGCCACCTTTTCTGTTGAATCATCGTAAACACATATTGTTACATATTACTTACGTTGTTGATTTTTAAGGTAATCCTGAATACTCATTGGCGTTGGACGTGGGCTTGAAACAGAGGCTGCTGGCGTCGCTGCCGCACCTGCACCAGTTTGTTGACGCTGAATCGCTGGCACATCATCTTCATCGACTGCCGCGGGTGCTGTTGCAGGACGTGACTGCTGTACATTGGTACGTTTCGCAGGCTCAGCAGCATCTGCCGAGTTACGGGTTAGACCTGTTGCAATCACAGTTACGCTGATTTCATCACGTGCATCCGGATCGAATACGGTACCGTAGAATACCTGTCCTTCATCCAGATCTACGATTTGGTTCACTACATCGGTAATCTCTTCGATTTCACCGAAGGTCACGTCGTCGCCACCAGTTACGTTAATCAGGATACCTTTGGCATTCATGATAGTGACGTTATCCAGTAATGGGCTACGAATTGCCTGTTCAGCTGCTTGACGTGCACGGTTTTCACCACGACCAAGACCGACACCCATCATTGCATAACCGCGGGTACTCATCGCTGTTTTCAAGTCGGCGAAGTCAAGGTTGATATGACCTGGACGTACCACAAGATCAAAGATACTGCGTACTGCGTTTAACAGAACATCATCGGCTTTCTTGTAAGCATCTTTCATCGAGATGTCACGGAACACCTTCAACAGACGCTGGTTTGGAATGATGATCAGGGAGTCGACGTGCTGTTCCAAGGCTTGAATACCTTTCTCAGCAGACTGCAGACGGCGCTTACCTTCAAAGTTAAATGGTGTAGTCACCACGCCAACAGTTAGAATACCCATTTCTTTAGCAATTTCAGCAACTACTGGGGCTGCACCAGTACCTGTACCGCCGCCCATACCGGCAGTCACAAACACCATATCGGTGCCTTCAAGATGCTGACGAATCAGTTCACGGCTTTCTTCTGCTGCCGCTTGACCGACTTGTGGATTTGCACCTGCACCTAGACCACGGGTACTTTGCTCGCCCAGCTGAATTTTAAATTCAGCTTCCATACGATCCAGTGCCTGTTTGTCAGTATTGGCACAGACAAATTTCACACCCTGGATGTCTGATTGCAGCATATGCTGTACAGCATTACCACCCGCACCCCCTACACCAAATACAGTGAAACGGGCTTGACCAATGCTATCGTCTTGATCGTCTTCAAAAAATTCAAATGAGGCCATGACCTATAAAATTCCTAATTTAGTACTGGCAGTCACTAAGCCCGTATACTGCCTTGATCTTAATAAAAAATTGTTTTTAAGAATGCTGCTCCACAACTCAGTTGTCAAGTGCAGGCATTTTTTACTACAACTTCTCAACAATATTCACAATAAATGTTGACTAAAAAATTGACTTTAACGTTTCATTAAAGCCCGACCAGGCACGTTTTACGCGCTGTGTCACCGACAGTCTTTCATTTTCTTCCGATTCTACGATGGTTTCCTGCGTATCACTCTGGCTAAACATCAGCAAACCGGCTGCAGTAGCATACTGCGAACGACGCAGCGCTGCCTGATGTGCTTCATCTGCATGTACTGATGCTGGAGGATTACCCAAGTGTGCCGATATACCCAACGTGCGGCGCACATAACTCACCATGCCTTCAATATGGCTGGCATCACCCGTCAAGACCACACCATGGTACAGGCCTTGCATCGCGCCACTATTTTCCAGTTCATCACGCACCAGACCCAGAATTTCACTGTAACGCGCAATAATGATCTCGGTCAGTTCAATCCGGCTAATAGTCTGCGGACCATCAATACCCTGGAACTGGATCATATGGTCCGGTTTTACCACTTTCAGATCGACACAGCCATATAACAGCTTGATACGTTCTGCTTCTTCAGTGGTGGTTTGTAACACGGCTGCGATATCACGTGTCACATGTTCTCCACCACGCTGAATGGTATGGGTAAGTGCCAGACGACCATCCAGATAAACTGCAAGATTCGTGGTGCCGGCACCGATGTCGACCAGACATACGCCATATTCTTTTTCATCTTTCAGCAGGCTGGCTTCAGCAGTTGCCAGACATGACACCACCATGCGCTCCACACCAATATTGGCACCTTTCAAGGCACGGTCAATATTCTGCATGGTACTGATTGGCAACATCATTAAATGATAATGCCCTGTCATACTATGTGCCGACATACGGATCGGGTTCAATACCCATTCCGGCGCATCATCCAGCTCAAAACCTAGTGGAACTGCGCTGACCAGGTAATGATCTGAAGTCTGATGACTGGCTTTGGCCAGTTCCAGCGCCCGTACCACCTCACTGGTGGTAATAGTATGTTCTGCATTGTCAACTGAAGTACGGCCTGAAGCATAAAAGCTTTTCAGCTCCGCACTTGGAATTGAAATCCAGGCTGAATGTACACGGCATTCCGCCATGTCTTCCGCTTCTTGAACGGCATTTTTTATTGCGGTAATGACTTTATCGAGACTTACAATTTTCCCTTTATTCATGCCTCGGTTACGAGCAGTCGCCATCCCAATGACCTGGATATTGTCTGGCGCATGTACCTTACCAATCAAAACTGAAACTTTGTGCGTCCCAATGTCAATCGCAACAACTGAGGGAACAGCTTCATTCATTATTCGTTACTACCATTACCTGTGTTTAATTTATGGCACTAAGCCTCTATTTTTCAAAGCCGAACATTATGGCTTTACTGTAACGCCGTTCTCAATGCTGGTGTCATTATTCGTTACAATAAAGTGACCATTTTGTATCTTTGGTGGAACTGCATTCTTCCACTGAATCGCAAGCCCATTTCTATAGCGCAGATCGATTGAAGAAATTCTAGACCAAACTGGTTTCAAATCGCTATAGGAAAGATGGCTGAGACGTTGCAGCTTACTCATGGTTTGATCCTGATCCACAATCACGCGTAATCCTGAATCAAACTGCATAAACCATGTCATGCGCTCTGTCAGATATAATTCTTTTAAACGGATACCATGCGGTGCGAACAGCTGATTAATTTCATTATAGCGACGCATCATGGTTTTTGCCTGACTGGTAGGGCCATGCATCAATGGCAATTCAGGATAGCTTTGCGGAAGGACTTCTGTGAAAATTTCCCCGCTATCACTGAGCAGACGTCCAGTGCCCCAACGCGCAATCGCATGGTGCGGCATCACTCGTACCCGAATTGCATTCGGCCAGGCACGCGATACTACTACCCGATCTACCCAAGATAATTCTAAAGTTTTATCGCGGACTGATCTTAAATCCGAAGTAAAATAATTTTCGGTAACGACCGGCGATACGTGTTGCAGGATCTGACGCTCTTCAGCTGCCGAACGTGAACCAATCACTTCCAGCTCTGCTACCTGGGCATCGGTCATGACGCGATAGAATCCCAACACTCCAGCAGCGAGCACCACAAAAGCCACACATAGCAGCAACCAACCACCAAGATTGGCCATTTTTTCTTTTCGTGTTGGCGGCTTGTCGTGAATTGATGTAATCGCAGCACGCTTGCGGCGCATGGATGCAGGAAGTTGAGCCATATCTTAGTGAGCCGCACCGTTCAGGGTTTGTTCCAGAATCGCCACACATAATGCTTCAAAACTATACCCCACTGCTGCTGCCGCTTTTGGCACCAAGGAGTGACTGGTCATACCCGGTACTGTATTCACTTCAAGTAACCAGAACTTACCGTCCTGATCCTGCATGGCATCAATACGTCCCCAGCCACTTGCACCTACCGCCTGGAAAGCCCGTAAAGCCAAGGCTTGCAGGTCTTTTTCTTCAGTTTCGCTTAGACCACATGGAATGCCGTACTGCACGTCATTACGGTTATATTTCGCTTCATAGTCATAAAAAGCGACATCTTCTGGTGGTTGCAAACGAATCACAGGAAGTGCCTGACCGTTTAACAGCACAATCGTGAACTCACGCCCGGTGATCCACTTTTCTGCCATCACGATCGCATCATGTTCAGTTGCTTTCGCAATTGCAGTGGCAAAGTCTTCGATTTTCTCAACCTTGCTCATACCAATGCTTGAGCCTTCATGCACTGGCTTGATAATCAATGGCAAACCCAAGGCTGCAACGATTTCTTCAGCATTCGAATCTTTGCTCACAATACGGTATGGTGCTGTTGGTAGTTCTGAACCTTGCCAAACCTGCTTGGTTTTGACCTTGTCCATCCCAATCGCTGAACCTTGTACACCTGTACCGGTATAAGGAATATTCAGCCATTCCAGTGCACCTTGAATCTGGCCATCTTCACCGCCACGACCATGTAGCACGATAAAAGCACGGTCATAAGCCGTCAGTTCCGTGATGCTACGTTCTTGAGGATCGAAACCTTCGGCATTCACCCCAGAACGCAGCAATGCCTCAAGCACTGCCGTACCACTGTCTAGCGAAACCTCACGCTCTGCAGATTTACCACCAAGCAATACGGCAACTTTTCCGAATTTTGAAGCATTTGACACGTTTATATCCTTAAACTTTTAAATCTGGTCAATTCTATCTGAGCCACACGCAGTGACTATTTTACATACAGATGATTCTGAGCAAGTTCAATTGAAATTGCACCTACATTACCGGCACCTTGAGTCAGCAGCAGGTCATTTGCTTGTAGCACATTTTTCATGACATTGCTGAGGTTTCCTTCAACCGGATCAACCAGAATCGGCTCTACCTCGCCACGCAGACGAATACTGCGTGCCAGAGCACGACTATCCGCACCCACGATTGGCTTCTCCCCTGCTGGATAAACTTCCAGTAATAACAACTGATCTACAGTCGATAATACATCAACAAAGTCTTCAAAGCAGTCACGGGTACGGCTGAAACGGTGCGGCTGGAACATCATCACCAGACGACGGTCTGGATGGCTGGCACGTGCCGCCTTGATGGTTGCTTCAACTTCTTTAGGATGGTGACCATAGTCATCCACCAGCTTCACATCACCGCCTTCAAGTTCAAATTGACCTTGCACCTGGAAGCGACGACCAACACCGCTAAAGCTTTCTAAGGCACGGCAAATCGCAGCATCAGAAACGCCTTCATCCGTTGCAATACCAATTGCTGCCAGTGAATTCAGAATATTGTGCGCACCTGGCATGTTGATGGTGACACGCAACGGCTCACGATCTTTACGCAATACCGTAAAGTGTGACTGCATACCGTCTTGTTCAACATCGACTGCACGGATGTCATTATCTTCATTGAAACCATAGGTAATGAGTGGACGACCAATCCGCGGCATGATTTCGCGAATATTGGCATCATCCCCACACACCACAGCCAGACCGTAGAACGGGAGTTTTTGCAGGAACTGAACGAAAGTATCTTTCAGTACATCAAAGCTGCCGCCATAAGTATCCATATGATCAGCATCAATATTGGTGACAATCGTCGCCATTGGCTGCAGGTGCAGGAAAGAAGCATCTGATTCATCTGCTTCTGCCACGATATAACGGCTGGCACCCAATGCGGCATTTACACCAGTACGGTTGAGCAAACCACCGATCACATAGGTTGGATCAAGATTTTCTTCGGCCAACATACAAGTCACCAGACTGGTCGTTGTCGTTTTACCGTGAGTACCTGCTACAGCAATACCATGACGATAACGCATCAATTCACCCAGCATTTCAGCACGGCGAACTACTGGAATACGCTTTTCAATCGCAGTCTTAATTTCCGGATTTTCAGCATCAATTGCGGTTGAAACCACAATGACATTGGCACCCTGAATATTTTCAGTGGCATGACCGATGTAAACCTTAATTCCGTTTTCTTCCAGCTGAGCAGTGGTTTTAGACGCTTTAATATCTGAACCAGAAACTTGGTAGCCCTGGTTTTTCAATACTTCAGCAATACCACACATGCCAGCACCGCCGATCCCCACAAAATGAATGTGTTTGATACGGCGCATTTCTGGCACTTTGATTAATTTTTTCGCTTGGTCAGCTGGAGTTGATGGAGACATAATTTACTCGGTTTACAATTCTTGAATTAAACGAACCACGTGTTGGGTTGCATCTGGTTGAGCCTGCTGGCGTGCTTTTACAGCCATTTCCATAAGAAGTTGGCGATTCAGCATCGGTTCTAGCAGCGCTTTTAAACTGTCTGGGGTCATTGTGGCTTGCGGGCAGATTTTCGCTGCACCAAGATTTGCCAGGAATCGGGCATTGGCAGTCTGGTGGTCATCCACCGCACTTGGTAATGGCACAAAAATCGCTGCCACGCCTGCTGTAGAAATTTCAGTGACAGTCAACGCACCGGCACGGCAGATAATTAAATCCGCATCGCTATACGCCTGTGCCATATCTTCAATAAACGGCTGCACTTCCACATTTAAAGTTGCAGGTGCATCAGCATAACGGGCCCGCGTCGCATCCGCATGATTTTGACCACACTGATGATAAACATTCAATGGAACATTCAGCTGTTTTAAAGCTTCAGGCACACATTCATTGAGTGCCTGTGCTCCCAGTGAACCACCGACGATTAAAATACGCAGTGGCTGACCGGCTTTCTCCCGTTCCTGATAACGCCAGGATGGATTGAGAATTTCAGTAATTTCTTTACGTACCGGATTGCCCGTGGTGACAATTTTATCTTGGGCAGGAAAAGTATTTGGAAATGCCTGACAGACTTTTTTAGCAATACGAGACAGCTGGGTATTGGTAAAACCGGCTACAGCATTTTGCTCATGAATAATCACGGGAATGCCCAGCATCCGCGCTGCCAGACCGCCTGGACCGGCGACATAGCCACCAAAACCAGCCACAGCATCCACTTTCAGCTGCTTCATATATTTCATGGCGCTGAGGGTAGCTTTTAAAATTTTAAACGGTGCAGCCAATTTACGTACCACGCCATTGCCGCGCACGCCTTGGATATCAATCTGATAAATTGGAATATTATGGTTTTTTAACAGTCGGTTTTCCATGCCCGCCGGCGTTGCCAACCAAGACACTTCGATCCCCTGTTGTTCTAAGTCTTTTGCAACGGCTAACGCTGGAAATACATGTCCACCGGTACCTGCGGCCATCATCATGACATGTTTAGGCTGTTTTTGCTGAGCGTCGGTCACGGTCTAATTCTTCAATTCTAAAATATAAACAGGATATGTGATTTAAGTCATCAATTGTAATCACAATCGTTAAGCCATGAAAGTTTATTTACTTTATTTCAACGAGCGGTTCATTGTTTTTTTTCACACGATTTTAAAGTTTAAACTGTATTTATAATCAGGTCTGCATTTTTATTCAATTTTCAGAAAAAAACTGGATTTTATCGCTTGATTTCAATGATTTCTTTTTTATGAATATAAAAAGGATTTTATACCAAGATAAGGCGAAGAGATTACAATACTTATCACTGATTTTCAGACATAAACTTAGGTCTAAACAGCATGAAGTTTACTCTATTTCTATGTTATTTATACACTACAGAAATCCCATAAATTCTTTAATGAATTGATTTAATAGATAAAGTGATAACAGATGTCAAAAATTTCAGTGCATGACAGCTGGGTGATCCTGGCAGGTTATCTGGCCGCCATTCATGTCGGCAAGCTCTCTGCCGTAATTCCAATTTTGCAGCAGGACTTAGGCCTCAGCTTTACCCAAGCGGGTTTCTCCCTGTCTCTGGTTCAGGGTGCAGGCATGCTGTTTGCTCTCAGTATTGGGGCATTCTCTGAAAAATTTGGTCTAAAACGCTGCCTGATTCTGGCACTGACGATTCTGGGGTTCAGCAGTATTGCCGGACTCTGGATTCAGCATGTCGCTGCATTATATTTTTTTCGTTTTACCGAAGGCATTGGTTTTCTGACCATTTCCCTATGTGCACCCGCAATTCTGAAACGGATCAGCCGACCAGAACATCTGAATTTCAAGATGGGACTATGGAGTTCCTATATGGGTGTGGGCGTGAGTCTAGCCGTTCTGTGTATTCCGGTATTGCTGGAATGGCTGCACTGGCAGACCATCTGGGTTTTACTCGGTGGAGTATGTCTGTTGATTGCCTTCATGGTACATCGCTATCTACACCTTGAACCGCAGGTAGCTACCCCTCAAACAGCAGCATCACCGGCTGCAAGCTCTTCTTTCTGGGAAATTGTACGGGTCACCATAACTCATCCCCCCATTTTATGTCTGGCAGTGATTTTTGCCTGTTATACCAGTCAGTGGCTGACTGTGATCGGCTTTTTACCGAGTATGTATGTCGCGAATCAGATTGATTTAAAAACCGCAGGTATGCTGGCCTCACTGGTCGTGGTTTCCAATCTGGGCGGTACCTTTGGTGCCGGTATGCTGTTGCAACATGGCTGGCAGCCCAAAAACCTGCTCTGGACTGGCTTTATCAGCATGATGCTGACCAGCTTTTTGGCCTTTGCTGCTCGTTCCTGGTTGCTGCTGGAATTACAGGTATTGAGTGCTGTGCTGTTTTCACTGGTCGGCGGGATTATTCCTACCACTGTTTTTGCTATTACCCTGAAATATGCACCACGCGCCAATGCTGCGGCCGCCAGTGTCGGTCTGGTTCTCCAAATTTCAGCATTTGCACAATTTTTTGTCCCGCCACTCAGTGCATCATTGGTTTCTGCGACCGGACAATGGGCCAATATTGCAATGGTTACCGCCTGCCTGTCGATACTCGGTCTAGTAATGAGCAGCTATCTGTTCCAACGTCATGGGAAATAAAAAAGAGCCTCAATAGAGGCTCTTTTTTTATAACTGCAAAGCTTAGGCCTGATCGACACCCGCTTCCAGCACATCAAACAGGCCATCCGCAATCGAGGTACCAAACTGTGTATCAATTTCACGGATACAGGTTGGGCTGGTCACATTGATCTCAGTAACATAGTTACCAATTACATCTAGGCCTACAAAGACCAGACCTTTTTCACGTAAAAATGGACCAACTTTTGCAGCAATTGCCTTGTCATTTTCAGTTAGAGGTCGTGCCTCACCCAGACCGCCTGCTGCCAGGTTACCACGCACTTCACCATTTTGTGGAATACGTGCCAGACAGTAAGGCACCGGCTCACCATTCACCATCAGGATACGTTTATCCCCTTCAACAATTTCAGGAATATAACGCTGCGCCATAATTGGCTGAGTCCCATGATTGGTCAGGATTTCGATGGTCGAACCAATATTTACCCCATCCTGATACAGACGGAAAATCCCCATCCCCCCCATACCATCTAGAGGCTTAACAATGACATCACCATGTTCTTTAATGAATTCACGAATCAGACTTTGTTGTGAAGTCACTAATGTTGGTACCTGCAGTTCGGGGAACTGGGTGGCAAACAGCTTTTCATTGCAGTCACGCAGGCTTTGCGGCTTGTTAATGATCCAGGCACCTTCACGTTCTGCCTGCTCCAGAATATAAGTTGCGTAGACAAAATTCATGTCGAAAGGTGGATCTTTACGCATGAGTACCACGTCATATGCTGCGATGGATTCTTTACGCTTTTCACCTAATTCATAGTAATGATTGTAGTCTTCAAACACCTGTAGTGGTGAAATCAAACCAAATGCTTTGCCCTGATCAATATACAAATCTTGCTGTAATGCGTAACCCAGTTCATGACCACGGCGTGCGGCTGCCCAAAGCATCGCCATGGTTGAATCTTTCTTCAGGTTTACATTTTCGATGGGATCCATCACAACAAGTACGCGCATATCTTTGGCTCTTTTCTCAAAATGAATTTGGCAATGAGTATAGCCGAGATTATTCTTTTGTTTATTCAGATTTTGCATGAGTATGTATGCATTCTTGTGTTAAGGGTGGAGCGAAAGATGCTGCAAGCTATTGTCGGTTTTCATTTAGATGAGGAAAATCATTGGGTCGCTGAGCTTGCCTGTGGACATGGTCAGCATGTGCGGCATGATCCGCCTTGGCAAAATCGTCCCTGGGTCATGACGGAAGCAGGCCGAAGGGAAAAATTGGGCCTAAAACTGAACTGTAAAAAATGTGAGGAAGCACAGCAAACCCACAAAGATGATTGATCGGAATAGTCCTGGGTTATCATCAAAAGCTTTCTAATTTTTAAAATAAATCTTCCAGCTTCTCTGAAATATTTAAGCCATCTATATCGTTAGGTGATCCTACATGATTGTCAAATCCCTGCAGAACTTTTATGCTTAAAAATAATACGCATTCTGCGATTCAAGGTGCTTCGTGCTGCAACGCTTTTTTCAACAGGCCTGGTTTATCCTGCTGATGGTTTTTGCCATCGGCTGGGGTGCTATTTCTGTAGCATCCGCGAACGCCATGCATCTGATTCAAATGCAACAACAGCCTTGTGCCAAACAAATGGTACATGGTGATAAGCACACCACACAGATGGCTGCCATAGAACATGCAATGCATGTTCCCGCTTCTCAACACTGTGATAATCAAGCTTCGACTCAACAACATGAATGTCTCGATTGCAGCTTTAGTGCCTGCCAGAGCATGATGAGCTGGTTAAATACTGAACCGCAGCCATTGACTACGTTGCAATCCTACGAAGCCAACACCGAACTTTCTTTCCCTTATACTGCCCGTCACCTTAGCGGTTACTGGCAAGATATTCTCCGCCCTCCCAAAGCCTGATCCGAATTTTTAAATATTTTTAATAAATTTCAGGATCAAGTTATGTCTATCAAATTTCGTCACAGCCTGCTTGTAGGCTTATGTGTGATCTCTTCCTCTGCTTTTGCCGCAGTGAAGGAATACCATCTGATTATTGCTGAAGGTAAACTCAATCTGACCGGGAAACCTGTACAGCGTATTACTGTCAACGGCCAGTTCCCGGCTCCGACACTTGAATTTACAGAGGGCGATGAAGCAATTATTCATGTACAAAACAACCTGAACAATCAGGATACCTCGCTGCACTGGCACGGCCTGTTATTACCCGGCCTGATGGATGGTGTGCCTGGCTTTAACGGATTTCATGGCATTAAGCCCGGACAGAAATTTAGCTACCGCTTCAAGGTACGCCAGAATGGTACCTACTGGTATCACGCCCATTCCAAAGGTCAGGAACAGGATGGGCTGTACGGTGCGCTGCTGATTCACCCTAAAAATCGAAATACGATTCCTACCCATGAAAAAACTGAGCGGGATTATGTGGTGATGCTTTCAGAATTTCATGAACAGAGCAGCCAGTCTATTCAGAATAACCTGAAAAAATCAGCAGATTATTACCAGAACCAGCGTGAAACAGTGGGTGATATTTGGCAGCAGATCAAACGTGATGGTCTTAAGGCCACCTGGTCAGACCGCAAGATGTGGAACCAGATGCGCATGCTCAAAACCGACCTGTCCGATGTCAGCGGCTATACTTTTCTGGTCAATGGCAAAACACCTGAACAGAACTGGACCGGGCCGTTCCAGCCGAATGAAAAAGTGCGTCTACGCTTTATCAATGCCGCAGCCATGTCCTTTTTTGATGTACGTATTCCAAATCTGAAAATGACTGTGGTCAGTGCTGATGGCCAACCGGTTAAACCGGTCAGTATTGATGAATTCCGTATTGGTGCCGCAGAAACCTATGACGTGATTGTAGAACCCACTGCAGCACACTATCAGATCCAGGCGGAATCAATTGACCGTTTTGGCTTTGCCTTGGGCAGCCTGCATGACCAGACACAGGCCATGCCGCATCACATCAGCCAACCCGCAGCCCGTCCCCGTGCTTTATTAACCATGCAGGATATGGGACATGGTGAACAACACGAAATGCCATACCATATACCTGCTGGTCATAGCATGCATTCGGAAAAATCTTCAGATGATGAGCCTGCTCAACATGATCTGCATGCACCGCATTCCATGCCAGAACAAGAACAGCCTGCCAGACCTGTTGAAGGCTGGGCCAATGCGTCCACACCTTTAGGGCATAAAGCCCTGCAGTATCGTGATCTGAAATCCTTATTTCCTCAGCAGGATGTTCGTGAACCAGAATCGGAACTGGTGATCCGTCTTGGTGGCAATATGGAGCGTTACATCTGGACCATCAATGGCAAGAAATATAGCGAAGCCGAACCTTTACAAGTGAAGTATGGTCAGCGTATCCGGTTGAAATTCATCAATGACAGCATGATGGCGCATCCAATGCATCTGCATGGCATGTTTATGCAACTGGAAAATGGCCTGCTTGCGAGTGATCTGCCAAACAAGCACACGATTGTGGTACCACCCGGCAAAACGGTCACTGCGCTACTGACTGCCGATGAATTGGGTGAATGGTCAATTCACTGTCACCTGCTCTATCACATGAGTGCGGGCATGATGAACAAACTGATCGTGGCACAGGTTAATGATGATCACACCAATGCTCAGCCTGCTAAACCACAATCAGCTCAACCACAAGGAGATGCTCATGCACATCATTAAAATAATGAAGCACTCTCTGTCATTGGCAGTTACCCTGCTGATGAGTTCCACCGCATTTGCCGAAACGATGCAGCATGATCACACCATGATGCAAGAATTTGCCTCTACTCATGAACATCAGCAGCATACAGATATGCAGCCCTCCCCATCTGTTTCCACTGACAGGATAAAGAAGGCTGACCATGAACATAAACACGAGCATGGTGGACAGATTTATAATGTGCTTGAACTGGATCAGCGCTGGCAAACCACGGGACATGGTCATGGCAAATTTCAGTCAGAGAATGAACTGAAAATCGGTACGGATGAAAACAAGCTGGTACTTAAACTGGAAGCTGAAAAGGCTGAGTCCAGACCAGAGGAATACGCTGCCAAGATACTCTATAGCCATATGGTTTCAGACTTCTGGGATGTTCAGACCGGGCTGGGATATCAGGAATATTTGCTTGAAGTGAACCAGCAACATGCCAAACAGGAACACTGGAATGCAGTGCTTGGTTTACATGGTCTGGCACCATATTTCTTTGAAACTTCAGCTTATCTGGAAGTGGGTCAGGATGACTATGTAGCATTGAATTTTGAGACTGAACGTGACCTGCTTTTGACTCAAAAACTGATTCTAAAACCTTATAGTGAAGTGGAAGCGATCTTAAATGATAGTTCCCCTTTTCCAAAAAAGACCGGACTGCGTGAAGCTGCATTGGGTTTGAATACCCGTTATGAAATAACGAAGCAGGTCATGCCTTATATTGATATTGCCTACCGTTATGAGCAGGAAAGTCTGTGGGAAAATGATCAGCTCAGGTCAAATTCCGAAAAAGATTGGGTGTATGGGCTTGGAGTGAAGTTTAAGTTCTAACTTCCACCCTTTAGTAGATTATAAAAAGGAATTGATCCTAATGATTTAAGGGTCAATTCCTAAAATATCAATTTGGTATGAGCTAGATTTCGCATAATAACCATTATGTTAAGTTAGGTGAAGACTCACTTAAAACAAGAGCTTTAATTTTTACAGCTTTTTCGAAATGATCTAATTTATGTTCCATGATCCACCAATTGGCTGCTTCCATTAAAAGTTCAGGATTATCATTCTTGTTTTTGAAAAAAGCATAGAAAGATAAACCTACGTTATCTCCTTTTTTCTCAATTTTCTCATTACATCCGTGAATAAATATTTCTCTTAACTCTTTTCTCATATTTTTAACTTTCTCTAAAATTAACATAATACACGTTATGAGAAGTCAAAAATGGGAGTGAACCGTACCGGGTTTGTCGGAGACTTTTTTATTTAAGTTAGGCCACCTAATACGGATTATACTAAACCCCGATATTGGATCTGTTTTTTAAATTATGTATAAGACATTTTACGACTGACTTAAAAATTACCTCAAAGGTTACTATGGATCCGTAAGGCTTTAAGAGTAAGTACTACCAGTATGGTGACTAATAAATACAAAAAATAATGCCCCATTCCATCTGATGGTCTATTTTTCAAGTAAATTGATAAAATAATGATGGTAATAAATAGAAAAAAATATTGCATGTTATCCGTAACTTAATTGATATCTCGAAAAATGGGAACTGTTTAACTTTCCTAAAATTAACATAATACACCTTATACGAAATCCATTTTTTATTTCATATAAATCAATATCTTATACCATATCAAAAAGCCCAAACATGTGCGTTTGGGCTTTTCTGTTTATTTTTAATGTTCCACGTTTACTATTTAAGCAATGTTCTACATCAATATTAAATAAAAACTTACAGGAACTTAGATGCCATATTTCAAACGGTAATCTTCCATTTTAGCTAGTGCTTCTTGATCACCTTTGGTATCCAGGTAATCCATCAGGTCTTTCATGGTAATCAGGGCATGTACTGGAATTTCCAGTTCTTTTTGCACTTCCTGAATCGCTGACAGCTCGCCTTGACCTTTTTCTTGACGATCAAGCGCAACTAATACACCCGCAATCTGCGCACCAGCATTTTTCAGGATGGTGACCACTTCACGAATCGCGGTACCTGCTGTGATCACATCATCAATGATCCAGACCTTTTTACCTTCTACAGAAGCACCAACCAATACACCGCCTTCGCCGTGATCTTTGGCTTCTTTACGGTTAAAGCCCCAAGGCACACTTACGCCATGATTCTGAGACAGTGCCACTGCGGTTGCAGCCACAAATGGAATACCCTTATATGCAGGACCAAAGATCACTTCAACATTGTCACATTCAGTCAGTTTTGCAGCATAGCCAGATGCCAGGCCAGTCAAGGCTTCACCATCATTGAGCAAACCTGCGTTGAAAAAATAAGGACTCACACGGCCCGATTTTAAAGTAAACTCACCAAATTTAAGCACACCGCGTGATAATGCGAGTTCGATAAAAGCTTGCGGGTTAAACTGAGCTTGCGTTGACATGAGGTGCTCCTAAATCCATTAATTAAGGTAAGACTTGCGCATGATACCAAAGAGTAGCTATCCAGGTGATCAAAAAATTCTTCGTGTCGTTTCAATTAATGTCAACGGCTTACGCTCATCCGTAACCAAAGGCCTGCTGGAATGGATGGAAAAATCTGATGCAGATGTAATTTGCATGCAGGAAAGCCGGATTACCCATGCGCAATGGACCGATAAATTCAAGCCCGAAGGCTGGTATACCCACCTTTTCCCGGCAGAACGTCCAGGCTATGCCGGTACAGCCATTTATAGCCGCCTGCCTTTTGTTTCCCTGACCGATGGTCTGGGCTTTGAACTGGCAGACTCACAAGGTCGCTTTATTGCTGCCGAGTTTGACTTAGGTTTAGATAAAACTGTGCATATCTGTTCGCTGTATCTGCCATCCGGTTCATCGGGTGATGAAGCACAGGCGCGTAAAGATCACTTCTTAGATGAATATAAAAAAATTCTAAAACAATGGCGCGATGAAGATAAATCTATCATTGTGTGTGGTGACTATAATATCGTACATAAACGCATCGATATTAAAAACTGGTCTGGTAACCAGAAAGCTTCGGGCTGCTTGCCACACGAACGTGCATGGCTGGATCATATCTATGATGAACTGGGCTATGTTGATACTTTCCGTGAAGTGCGCAAAGAAGCTGAACTATACTCATGGTGGTCGAATCGCGGCCAGGCCCGTGCCAAGAACGTAGGCTGGCGGATTGATTATCAAGCCTGTTCACCCGACTGGAAAGAACGTACGGTAAATGCTTGGGTGTATAAAGAGGAATGGTTTAGCGACCATGCCCCAGTGATTATTGACTATAAACTTTAATCCTGCAGACAAAATGAGTGAACAATCGTTCACTCAGTCAACATAAATCACTTACATTGCAAGACGTATTAACAGCTATTCTTGGAGCTAAATACGGAGCATTATACTTACACGGCACAAGGACATGTCAGGATGACAATAAAAGGACAGGAAGCCGTAGGAAGAAATAAAACAGACTATAAGATTTAGCTTGTTTTGCATGGATGTGACATCGGACGTTGAGATGAGACCCGCATAATCAGGATGATTGGATGCGGGTTTTCTCATTTTAGCGCCTTTATATCACTATCAGCTTTTCACTGCTTTTTATTTCACGCCTTTATTTTCATTACTATTTTGCACAAATCAGATGTCAATTTCATGACATTCCTGTATCTGCTATGTATCTATTTTTATCTCGTTTTTTCTTAGTCTTTTCTTCATAGTCATGGTTGTAATTCTCAAATTTCGCTAAGCTAAAGCAAAATTTAGATGGGTGATGATCATGTTAAAGATATATGGAATTAAAAATTGCAATTCAATGAAGAAAGCATTTGATCTGTTGACTGAGCTGGGTGTGAGCTATGAGTTTCATGACTATAAGAAACAGGGCATTGATGCTGAGACCTTAAAGACCTGGCTGGATGCATTGGGTCAGGAAGTGGTGCTGAATAAAAAAGGCACTACCTGGCGCAAGCTCAGTGAAGAAGAGCAGCAAACCGCCTTAGCAAATGAAGAAAATCTGCTTGCTGCCTTAACGACGCATACTAGTTTAATTAAACGTCCAATTCTGGCAACCGGTTCAGGCTTTATTGCGGGTTTTGATGAAGCGGCCTATCGTGCACTAAAAAATTAAAATGAATTGATAATAAGGTTCAATACAGCAACCGATTTATAGCGACAAAAAAGCCTGACAATCGTCAGGCTTTAGCAGTCTCAGACTCAGAATCAGTTTGCACGGATCCAGGTCTGGTTGCGGCCCAGTGCAGCTACACCAATAAAGCCACGTAGTTGCAACTTCTTGCCACCATCAGCCAGGTTACCTTTCAGCTTGTAGGTCTTACCTGATTGTGGATCAAGAATCGAACCATTTTCATAGTTGGTACCGCCAACATTTTTCAGACCTTTAACAATCGTCAAGCCTTTCAGAGATTTGTTGCGATATGGACCTTCACATTTCGTGCAGGCATTTTCTTCACCTTTGGTCAAAACCTGCTGAATGCTGGCACTTAACGTCCCATTGCTTTGTTCAGTGAATTTTACAATCGCTTTTGGCTGATTGGTTTTGTCGTCAATTGTTTTCCAGACTGTTCCATTTAAAGGATCTGCGGCATTCGCCAATGCACTTAAACCCAGTAGTCCTAACATAAGCGCCATTTTTTTCATTTTTGTTTCTTTCCCTAAGTCTGTGAGTAGACCGTTGTAGTATTAATTAAGTCACAACAATTTTTCAATTTCTAGATGTGACTATCTAGTGTAACCTTGTAAATATTGTTGGTAAATAACATACCAGACCAATGAAAACATAAAAAGATGGAAAGAAAATGAAGATTAGCCCCCTTACGAAACAGTTGATTACAGAAACGATTTTAAAAACTTCCATCCGTAAACCCAGTCAGTTTAATCTTCCTCCCGCTGCGCTCCGAAAAGCCCTTGACCAGTTCTGCAAACTTTTTCCTCTAGACAAAAATGTTGAAATACGATCGTTAAAACTGGCAGGTTTGAATGCAGAAGAAATCAAACCTCAACAAGAAGCTACCCAGCTGATTTTCCATATTCATGGCGGTGCTTTTTATTTGGGCTCAATGAATACGCATCGTGCTTTTATGACCCAGATTGCGGCCCGTACGCAGATGCAGGTGCTGCATGTAGATTATCCGCTTGCTCCTGAAGCACCTTATCCCGCTGCGCTGGATGCCGTCTTCAATGTGTACGTGCAACTATTGGATCAAGGCATACAAGCCAAGGATATCATTCTCTCTGGAGATTCTTGTGGGGCAAATCTGGCATTGGCCTTGTCCCTGAAAATTCAGACACTAGAACTTCCGCAACCTAGCGGTTTGATCCTGCTTTCTCCATTTGTTGACCTGACCTTGACCAGTGAATCCTTACGCTATAATCAGCAGCATGATGCCTTGTTATCCATTGAAACATTAGAAAGCGGCATTCAATACTATGTGCCCTCGTCGATCGAGCCTGGCAATTCTGAAGTATCGCCTTATTTTGCCGACTTAAGTGGTCTGCCACCCATGCATATTCAGGTTGGTTCCAAGGAAATTTTGCTGGATGATGCGCAACGTCTCCGTGATAAAGCGCAAGCAGCGGGTGTCGAAGTGGAGTTCAAGCTGTATACCGGCATGTGGCACAATTTTCAGATGTTCAGTGCCTGGTTTGATGAAGCCCGACAATCTCTGGCTGACTTGGCGGAGTTTGCACATCGTCTGGATCGGGACTAAAAGTGCTGTTTTTATATTTTTTCAATTTCCAGGATGAGGCAGGAAAATTTTGTATTTGGCAAAGATAAAACAAGCCGAACGCATCACAATTACCTGCTTACCCTGTTATCTACTCACATATTATAGCGATCCAAATTTCAAACTTTGCTGAAATGACCTAACTGTACAAAATACAACCATTCTCTTTTTCAATATATTCATGCTATCCTAAACCCAAGAAATAAAACATTTTATTTATTACGATATTGATAATTCAGAATGGGATCCAGCCTTGTATGAAGCGTATTTCGCCTGCTCTGCAAGCTATTTTCAAGCATAAACTCACCAAGTATCTGGTCGAAGATGAAGTGGTGATGAATTGGGGAGTACTCAAAAAATGTATCCTTATGCTTGTACTTGGCTGTGGTATCCATCTGAGCTGGATGATCTGGGATGTCTTTGTTTTACTCAGTCCTGAATATTGGCAATATGTAGATATCCATGTGGTCAAAATACAGGCTGCCGTCAATAGCTTGTTTTTGCTGATTCTGCTTTGTTTAATTTATCCCTGTTATAAATTTCGAAATAACACCCGCGCCAAGCGTTACCTGCCCTATATCTCAGTTGGCATCTTTGTCATTTCCCTTTGCCGAGATGCTTATGTCGTCGGTGTGGTCAGCCCAGTGGCCATGATTGCCTATGTTAGCCTGATTACAGTAGGGCTGGTCCTGTTTTCTCGAACGCTGGTGTATAGCATGCTGGTCCCCGCCTCAATTTTTCTCAGTATTTGCGGTTATTTGAGCTATACCGGTCATCTTACTTACTCCCCCCTCTTTACCATCCCAGGCAAACTATTCCATAACGGTTTCTGGCTGGTATCCATGCTATATTTTATTCTGCCTATTCTGGCGATCTGTATGATGCTGTTTGAAATCCTGCTCAGCCAGTGGCGACACCGTGAACAACTCATTCAGCACCTAAGCCAGATTGACCCATTAACCAATCTGTTTAACCGACGCAGTATTAATCAATGTCTGGATAAGCTGAGCAGTGTGAAACTGGAAAGCTATGCGCTGGTTCTGCTGGATCTGGATCATTTTAAGAAAATCAATGACTACTATGGGCACCATAAGGGTGATGAAACCCTGATCCGGGTCAGTGAGGTACTCAGCCAGCTGCTACGTGAAAGTGATGTGGTTGGCCGTTTTGGGGGTGAAGAATTTATTCTGATACTGAAAAATTCTAATCTGGAAAAAGCCCGTCAGGTTGCGGAGCGCTGCCGTGCTGCAATTCAGCAGCTAGAAATTTATAGTGATGATGGTCAGCGCATTCATGTCACTGCAAGTTTTGGTATTGCCCTGTCCAGTCCAGAATTACGACCTCAACAGTTGCTCAGTCAGGCAGATAAAGCGCTGTATCAGGCCAAAGCGAGTGGCCGTAATCTGGTCAAAGCCTATAACGTTGCACTTGATGGTGGGATGCAACTGCATCATTCCTGATTCAATGGTCTTCCCATAACATTAAATAAAATGCTTTATTGCGCTTGAGTAAAACGTTGTATTTGTGCCAATAATTCAGCTTCAGTAAAAGCCCCGGTCAAACGCAATCCACGAATTTCCTGCTGCTGATCATTCAAGAATAGATATGTCGGCGGACCCAGAATTTCCCACCGATTTAACAGTGTTTGATGGGTTGCATCATAATGGCTGAGATCCAGTTTGATCAGAAAATACGGTGCCAAAGCCTGCTGTACCTGAGCTGATTTTAGAACCCGATGCTCAATTGGCTGACAGGCTACACACCAATCGGCATAGACATCGACAATAATCCGCTGCCCTTTTGGCACTGTAGCCAGTAACTGTTCAAAATCTTTAGAGCTTGCTGCTACATGCCAGCTCGCCTGTTGCTGAGCCATTTCAATAAAAAAGCGCTGACTGTGCTGATACTGGCTATAGATCATATACGGTACTGCGCTTAGCAGACAGATAATATACAACCATCGCAGTCCAGTATTTTTCCAGAACAGCCGTGCCAATATATACGCCACAAAGCTTAAGCCCAGCCCAAGAGAGAGCCACTGTAGTACTGCTTCTGAAATCAGTGGGCGGATAAAATACAATGCCAGCGCCAGCATAATAAAGGCAAACAGCACCTTTACCTGATTCATCCAATGCCCAGCTCTCGGCAATATGCGTGAACCGAGGACACTGGCAATTAGCAAAGGTGTTCCCATCCCAAAGCCTAAGGTAAAGAGTAGCAAAGCACCCTGCCACTGACTTTGAGTTTGAGAAATAAACAGTAATGCACCTGCCAATGGCGCTGTCATACAGGGACCCACCAACAGTGCTGATACCATCCCCATAATACTGGCACTGACCAGCGTTCCGCCTTGTTGCATAGCTTGAACCTGATCCAGTCGATGTACCAAGCGTTGTGGCAACTTGATTTCAAACAGGCCAAACAGATTAAGCGCAAAAGCCACGAACAATAAGCTAAAGGCAATTAACGTAACGGGTTGCTGTAACCAGCGCTGGAAATTCAGTCCGGCAGAGGATGCAATCAAACCCAGTACTGCATAGACCATAGCCATACTGGTGACAAAGCACAAGGCAACCGCCCAAGCCTGTAGTCCGCGTCGATCCCGCACAATCAACGAGGTCAAGATCGGTAACATTGGCAAGGAGCAAGGCGTGAAAGCCAGCAGCATACCTAAGCCAAAAAACAGCAACAGGCCATAGCCTAATGAACTTTCTGCCAGTTGTTCAGACCATTTCTGGTCTTTGGCAGCAAAGCTGGAGTCACTAGCCGTATTATTTACCGGGGTATCAGCTTTATTAAATCCAGAACTATTATCCAGAATACTGTTTTGCTGGTCTGAAGAATTGCTCAGATCAAGCAGCCGTTTAGAACCAGTTCCTGTAGGCTGATACTGCACCAAGCCGGACAGATCAGTTTTAAATTCGATACTTTGTGGCGGATAGCAGAGCCGGTCTTTAGCACAACCTTGCCAGGTCACCTGATAGGTTTGCGAGACTTGAGTCGGAATATTGAACTGTAATTGTTGATAGTAAACTTGGGTCTGACCGTAGTTATCATCATGCAGGTCTTCAGCGGGTGGCAAATCCAGTTGCAGCGTTCGTCCATTTTGCTGAACTTCCACCATATGCTGATAGATATAATAGTTATCTGGAATTTCCCAGCTCAGTTCCGCCTGCTGCGGGCTGCTAGACACCACTGTAAATGGAAAAGCCTGCTCAGGCGACAATAAAGGCGCTTCCGCCTGTACCTGTACTGCACCACTCAGTAGCAGGCTCCCGAAAAGGATTCGGGAGCCAGATCTACTCCAGTCTTTCAGTTTTTCGGCATCCATGACGATTGGTTAAAACTCCTAGAACAGGAAAGCTACACCCAGGCCTGAAGTATAACTCTTATCCGAACCATTCAGGTCCACTCCTACACTGGCATCCAGCTGAACACGGTCATTCAGGGCATACATTACACCTGTACCCAGCCCATATTCATAATCTTGGCTTTCCGCCTTGCGATAGACAAATTCTGAGAAGCCGGACAATTTATCGGTGATTTTATATTCCAGTGTTGGTACGGCCTGGATTGCCCATTGGTCATCCTGCCATTCATAACGCATGGTGATCGAAGTATTGACCAGATCATTATATTGATAAGCCACGGCTGAACTGAAACTATAAATGTCTTCTTCATTACTAAAGCCTTGATTACCCGTCGCAATCAGTGCTTCAGCCAGTAAAGCCATCGACAGACGTTCATCATCCAGATTAATCGCTTTTTTCAAACCAACACTAACATCACCTAGACCATCATCTTCACGAGAAGTGCCATCTTCTTTTACTTTAGACCAGCTTGGACCACCCCAACCCAATTGTAATTCCAGGCTATCGCTTAGACCTGTACGTAACAACATATCCGCATTGAGTCGTGTAGTCTTTTGATTATCTAGCTCTTCATAAGTTAATGAAGGTAAGCCTTGCTCCCAAGCCAACTGCCCTACTGGTACCGTAGTCGTGCTAAACCCTGTGCCCGGACGGTCAAAAGCGAAATCTGCAGCAAATACCTGCACGCTCGCACTTGCCAGTGCCACAAAACCCAATGTCTTCAATGTTGTCATAGATTGCTACTCTTTCTTTTTAAGTCTTAACCGAGTTCTTTGGACATCTTCGCGCCACGGCTACGCAGCAGTTCCAGCGTCTGCTTTTCTTCTTCCAGTGCTTCTGCCCAGTTGACTTCATCAAAATCACAGTCAAAGAACAGATCACAGATTGAAGATAGAATCGTCAGGCCGTCTTCATCTCGGGTATTCGGATCGACATTTTCATCCAGTAAACGTTGCACAGCCGGTACACAGGCAGCACTTGCTGCATCCCAAAGTGGACCATAAATTTCTTCAGCATCCCATAAATGCAGATTCACTTTGGCTGCAATCAGTGTATCCAGAATATCAAGATGCACTTGAAGCTTCTGTTGTTTTTCCTCATTAGATAGAATATTGCCCGCTTCATAAGCCTCGCAGACTTCTTCCCACCATTTGAACAGACCATCTGACCAGACAGAAATGACCGGACCTTTTTCCATATCAATAAAATTCGGATTGAGTCCATCTTCCAGGAGCTTTTTCACCTGATTCAGGTCTAGTTCTTCGAGTGCTTGCACAAAAAGCTGTTGTTGCGCAGTTAACATGATGGAGCTCACTTCAATTCGTTTTCGACTATTATGCCGAATAAAGCAGGATTTGTTTTATTCTCATTCGTTTATTTTATCTAAAATTGAAAAAAGCCCCGTAGGGCCTTTTTCATCTGTAAAACTTTTTATTCTTCGACATCGGTAACCGTTTCTTCTTCGGCAAGTTTTAGCGGATTACCACGCACATTGTCTTTTTTCTCAATCACATGTTCCAGACTGCGTTTTAAACGGTCGATAGCACCACGAATTGCGGTATCAATATTATGACCATGATGGTTTACCACAATTGGCTTCAAGCCAGCAGGACGTGCTTCGATCATGCAGCGAATATCATCATCACCACCTTTTGCGGCATTTTCATCGCTAAGATGCACTGAGAAATGGGTAATACGCTCACTATGGCGCTGGAATTCCTGATTTAATTCGGTACGAACGTAAGTAATTAGGCGATCACTATTGCGAATATTTTTATCGGTACGGAGTTCAATGTTCATAAAATACCATCCTCAAATCATTTTAACTTTTTTAGTGCAGATTTTTTATCTTGGCACATTTGTAGCTTACTGTTTTGTATTGCATTTCACTTCTTCAAATCGTTTTGGATTAACCCTCCACATTGAATGATGAACACATTTTTGAGTCTGCAGAACCGTGTCCTTATACTTTGAATATCGGTCCTCTCTTAAAAATATGCAAGTGATATTTTGATTTTTTTAGCAAAAGGACAATCGATAGTGACAACTGCTTACTTACGAGGAAAGCAATTGATTGAAACGACGCAAAAGAAGGAATATTCACGCGATTTGTCAGCTATCACGGCAAACCACCATCTGCCCAACGCCCAAATGCTGCCCGGATCGCAGTACAGTTTGTTTTGAATTACGAGGAAGTTGGGGAAAATCATGTGAACATGGTGATAGCGGTTCCGAGCAGCTCCTGTCCGAAATCGTTAGTGCTGCCCGTTTTCCAGCAATACACCGCTCCATGGATTCGATGTATAAATATGGCTCACGTACTGGCTTGTTGCTTCAGAACAGACTGCAGACAGTCATCATTAAGCGACTGATTTTTGAAACTTTGCGCTATTGAAATATGAGACATTCCTGTTAATCGTCAATTTTTACTTTATTTTTACTTATTAATCTGTATGCTTTATCTGCTTTCTTGGGGGAGAGATTTTAATGAAACTTAAACAAATCGCTGCACTTTGTGCGCTATCTTCTACTGCGGCTTTGACTCAGGCAGCACCTATCTGGCAAGACTTCAGTCTTTCTGGTCTATACGGCGAAAGCTATAAATCACCATTTGCTACTGGCAATGAAAAGCTTGACCAAACCACGATTACTGCCGAATATGCGGCAGGTCTTAAGTATGGTGATTTCTTTGCTTTTGCAGACCGTTCTAACAATGATCCAGAAGGTAATGCAACCTATTTCGAAGTTGCACCACGTTTAAGCTTAGGTGCCATTTCAGGTCAAAAACTTGAAGCTGGTCCAATTAAAGATGTTCTAATTTCTACTACTTGGGAAGGTGGTTCAAACTTTAACAACTACTTATACGGTATTGGCTTTGCATTAAATATTCCTTATACCAGCTATGCAAATATCAACTTCTACAAAGTAGATAATGATAAAGCCGTACAGCAAGATGATTATCAAATGACCATCACTTATGCAGTGCCGTTCAAGATTGGTTCTGAAGAATTCCTTGCCGATGCATTCTTGGATTGGTCAACTGCTGAAGATGATCATAAAAGTGAACTTAACTGGACTTCACAATATAAATGGAATGTCGGTAAACATATTTCTCCAGAAACTAAGTTATATGTAGGTATCGAACATTCTGTTTGGAATAACAAATACGGTAGCGACATTGACCAACACGATGTAAGTGCGCTTGTGAAGTACCACTTCTAAGATTGCCTTCATTGAAAAAGCAGAACTCCGGTTCTGCTTTTTTTATTCTTTTATAAAATTGATCAGCAGGTACTACCATGAGCCAGACCCAGATCCGTCCAGCCAATAAAAATGACCTTGAGAGTATCCGTGAAATCTATAATCAGGAGGTCCTGAATGGTAGTGCCACCTGGAACCATACCGCGATGGCAATATCAGAGATACAGACCTGGTTTGAAGCACTTTAAGAACAAAACCATCCGGTGCTGATTGCAGAACATCAACCTACAGGCAAAGTGATTGGCTATGCCAACTATGACCAGTTCCGTAGTATTCAGGGCTTTTATAAAACAATTGAGCATTCAGTCTTTTTAGATTCTGACTATATCGGTCAAGGGATAGGAAAACAGTTGCTATTACGCTTGATGGAAATTGCCAAAAGTCAGGGTATGCATATTATGGTGGCTGCAATTGACTCGGAAAATGCAGCTTCAATTCATTTGCATCAAAAATTAGGTTTTATCCAAACGGGCTAACTGCCGCAGGTTGGAGAAAAGTTTAGTCAATGGCATGACCTGATCTTGCTTCAGCTTAATCTGGATCAAAATTAACTTGGATTTTTGTATATTAAACACAGACTACAATAAGAAAATACAAACATAAAAAAGGGCTTGTGCCCTTCTGCTGATCAATCACTGTTATGATTTTATGTGCTTATTATCATTAATTTTCATGCATTTTTGGCCCAAAGAATTGTTAATAATATTGCTAATAATGCATTTCACAATATGTAGACCCTGGAACGTCATCCGAATGGTTCAAAAGGCGTAAATTATGGTGCAGGCACATGGCATCACCCCTTACTAACATTAGAAAGCCCAAGTAACTTTGCCGTGGTGGATCGCATTGGTGAGGGTCATAATTGTGATGTGTTTCAGTTCCCAGCACCTATCCACATTTCCTCACAGGATTAAACATTTTTTAATTGTGGTCACGGTCTAAGCCGACTATGTTGAAAGTGGCATAGATGAGATTGGGCACTACCATGAATAAAGTGATTTTAAGTTTGAGTCTGTTGGCGTGCAGCACAGGTGCATGGGCCGATCTAAGCTATCAAGAAGAATTACGTCTTGAGTGTGCCAAAGTCAAAAATTATGCTGCTTCAGGTAAAAAAATTTACGATCAACAACAATATCAAAAAGCCATCAATGCATTTAAGCAGCAAGCCGCTTGGGCTGCTTTTTGTCAATTTAACCATGAGGAAAGCGGAGTTTCTTTTTCTCCGCAAGCCATTAGTACCGCATTTAATAATGTTGGTCTGAGTTATGCAAAACTTGGGCAAAATGGCTGGGCACGTGCTTGGTTTTCAGTTTTCCCTGACATGAAAAGCAGTCAATTTAATTTAAAGCAGCTTCCTGTACCAAAGCCGTCTACAAACTTGGTTGGAGAATATGTCAGTTATGCAGGGTTTGGCGCATGGAACACCATTACGGTCAAACAGCAGAAAAATGCTTATTACATTGAATTTAATGGTCTATATATGGGACCACGTAGTTTAATTTATGGTCCCAATATGGGAGAGTTTGAAACCCATATGCCACGACAAAGCAAGCGAGCGTTATATCGTTTAGAAGACTGTAAAATTGAGTTGAAATTTGGTTTTGATGTAAAACAAGGGCAATACATCCAAGTTGATGAAACTAAAAATACCCACTGTGGTTTTGGACATAATGTTTCATCAAGTGGGGTTTATTTAAGAGTAATGAATTGATGCAAGAATTCAATAAAAATGAATATTTAGAACTAAAAACTTTATTAGGAAATTTACCGATTATATATGCAATTTTCTCAGGCTTATCCGTTCTATATTTTGTAGGCTATTACACTAAATTTGATGCTTTATGGCTTTTAAAAGATTTATCTATATCAACTTTGATAATTTATACATCCTATCAAATGATTGGATTTACTTTTGGAGCTTTACTAGCAATTCAAAACATTCATGGCCGAATGATAGTAAAAAAATCGATCTCTATAACAACATTATTATTTAGTACTTCAGTCATTTTCGGAATAAGCGCAATTATTGTTGGGATAAGCTATTGGTTGAACTTGATTAATCCGCAAGTAATAGTTTTTATCATTCTGTATTGTTTAGCATACATCTTAAGTTATAGTTTCTACTTAGCTTTAAAGATGCATGATGATTTTTTTAAAAGAATTACTCTTGTCCAAATAGTTTTACTTACAGGTATATCATATTATTTATGTGGAACTTTTAACGCTGTCCTTAAAATTAAAACAAATGATTTTTATCAAATTTATACCAACAATAATTTTGATGGCTTTTATATGCTAGAGAAACAGAATGAACATGTAATTGCTTTTAAAGAAAATAAAGATACGAATAAACTTGAGTTTAAGATATTGAAAACCGAAGAAGTTAACCTATTACGAAAAACAAATTAAAGCCCTAACGGGCTTTAATTTTTTGTATATTAAATCGCCACTAACTCCCGAATTCCCTTCTCAGGCATTTCACTACCTACACCTTGTGCCACAACTTGCCCACGTGCCATCACTGTATAACCATCGGCAAGTTCTTCAGCAAAATCATAGAACTGTTCAACCAACACAATCGCCATCTCACCACCATCGGCAAGTTTACGAATGACGCGACCAATATCTTTAATGATTGAGGGCTGAATCCCCTCAGTCGGCTCATCCAAAATCAGTACCCGAGGCTCGGAAGCCAAGGCACGAGCGATGGCAAGTTGCTGCTGCTGACCACCTGACAAATCTCCCCCACGGCGATGCTTCATTTCATCTAGCACAGGGAAAATTTCATACAGATGCTCAGGCACTTTACGGGTTTTCGCGCCTTTAAACTTTGCCATACCAATCAGGATGTTTTCTTCTACTGTCAGCGTTGAGAAGATATCACGACCTTGTGGTACATAAGCCAAGCCCTCACGGACACGCTGTTCTGGACTCAGTTTGGAAATGTCTTTACCATCGAGTAGAATCTGCCCCGACTTAACCGGTAAAATCCCCATCAAACACTTGAGCAGTGTAGTTTTACCTACACCATTACGCCCAAGCACCACCGAACATTTACCAACAGGCGCAGTAAAGGACACATCACGCAAAATATGACTGCCCCCATAAAACTGATTGACGTCTTTGACTTCTAACATCGCGGTCTCCTTAACGTCCTAAATACTTTTCAATGACATCTTCATTGGCTTGCACTTCTGCCAATGTGCCTTCTGCCAAAATTGCACCCTGCGCGAGTACCGTGACTTTTTCACTGATGGTGTCAATAAAGCTCATGTCATGTTCAACCACCACCAAAGTGTGGTTCTTTTTCAGCTCTAGACACAGCTCAGCAGTACGCTCCGTTTCTGCATCGGTCATGCCTGCCACAGGTTCATCGAGTAAAATCAGTTTTGGACGTTGCATCAGCAGCATGCCAATCTCAAGCCACTGCTTTTGACCATGTGACAACAGCCCCGCAGGTTTGGAAATAAACTCTTTTAAACGAATTTGCTCCAAAGATTCATCCAACGCATTTTGCGCATCGGGGCCGAGTTTGCTAAAGAAGCTCTTTTGCACGCGCTTGTCTTTTGGGACAGCTAGTAGCAAATTTTCCATCACAGTGAAATTTTCAAACACCGTTGGTTTTTGGAACTTACGCCCAATCCCCGCTTCGGCAATTTCTTCTGTGCTCATTTTGGCTAAATCATAATTTTGACCAAAAAATGCGGAGCCTTCAGTTGGACGCGTTTTGCCTGTAATCACATCCATCAGCGTGGTTTTACCCGCCCCATTTGGCCCGATGATGCAACGCAATTCCCCTTCATTGATATATAAAGACAAATCATTTAAAGCACGGAACGAATCAAACCAAACACTGACTTTTTCTAAATACAGCGCGATCCCATGACTAAAATCTGCACCTTGTTCTTTAGGACGACCATAGCTTTCGGCCACATGACCGCCATGAGGCTGTGTTAATTCGCTCATTCACTGCGCTCCTTTTTAAAACGGTCAAACAAACCAATAATGCCTTTCGGTAGGAAAATGGTCACCACAATGAACAGTGCCCCTAAAATCAACAGCCATGCTTCAGGATATGCCGAGGTGAAATAGGTTTTCACACCGTTAATGACACCTGCACCAATCAATGGACCAATTAAAGTGCCACGACCACCGGCTGCTACCCAAACTGCCATTTCAATCGAGTTGACAGGGTTCATTTCACTTGGGTTGATAATGCCTGCTTGCGGCACATACAATGCCCCTGCAATACCTGCAATCACTGCAGAAAGTACCCATGCAGACAGCTTGTACCACAGCGTACGGTAGCCCAAATACTGCAAGCGGTTTTCACTGTCACGAATTGCCCCGAGTACACGACCATATGGTTTGTTCATTAAATGGCGTAAACCGACAAAACAAAGCAACAGCACTACTGCCGTGATAAAGCACAGCGTTGCGCGCATCGAAGCAGATGTAATGTCCATACCCAAAATGGTTTTAAAACCGGTAAAGCCATTGTTACCGCCAAAACCCGTTTCATTGCGAAAGAACAATAGTGCTGCGGCAAAGGTCATCGCTTGGGTAATGATGGAGAAATACACGCCTTTAATTTTGGAACGGAAGGCAAAGAAGCCAAAGATAAAAGCGATAATGCCGGGAACCAAAACCACCAATGCCAATGCCCACAGGAAATGTTCAGTACCTACCCAGAACCATGGCAGTTCCGTCCAGCTTAGGAAGCGCATAAAATCCGGTAAGCCATCGCCTGCAGACTGACGCATCAGGTACATACCAAAGGCATAACCGCCGAGCGCAAAGTACAAACCATGCCCAAGACTTAAAATACCGGCATAGCCCCAGACCAAATCCAGTGCTAAAGCGACCAAAGCCAAGCACATGATTTTACCAATGAGCGTGACCCAATAAGCCGACAAATGAAGCGGTGACTCGACTGGCAACAAATGCAACCATGGCAGAATCATCAGGATTGCGAAGCACACTGCAATCGCAATACCGCTATAAGGTTTATCAGATAATAAATGTGTGATCTTCATTGCTTACTCCACAAAACGGCCTTTGATCGCAAACAAACCTTGTGGGCGTTTTTGAATAAACAGAATCACCAGCACCAACAGAATAATTTTTGCCAGTACCGCCCCCATACCAATTTCCAATGCTGTGCCACTGATGCCTAGACCGAGTGCTGCGAGGACTGCACCCCACACTTGACCAACACCACCAACCACTACAACCAAAAAGGCATCGATAATATAGTTTTGACCTAAGTCAGGACCGACGTTACCAATTTGTGCTAAGGCACAACCTGCAAGACCTGCTAAACCTGAACCTAGACCAAAGGCCATCATGTCGATACGACTTGAACGAATGCCCACCGCACGTGCCATCTGACGGTTTTGCGTCACAGCACGAACAAATAAGCCAAAACGGGTTTTATTGAGTAGATAAACCAACAGCAGTAGTACTGCGACGGTAAAGACAATGATGGCAATACGGTTATACGGCAGCATGAGGCTTGGGGTAATTGCGACACCACCCGACAGCCATGAAATATTCGAGACTTCAACGTTCTGTGCACCAAAGATCATGCGCACGACTTGCATCAAAATAAGGCTGACACCAAAAGTTGCAAGTAAGGTTTCTAATTGACGTCCATACAGCGGGCGAATCACCGTCCGCTCAATCAACATCCCAATCAGCGCACTGACCATAAACGCAGCTGGAATCGCAGCAATTAAGTACCAATCGACATAGCTACCCAAATAACTTTTGAACAGGCTTTGCACCACATAAGTGGTATAAGCACCAATCATGATCAGCTCACCATGTGCCATGTTAATCACACCGAGCAAACCGTAAGTAATCGCAAGACCCAATGCAGCCAGCAGTAAAATACTGGCAGTACTCAACCCTGAAAATAAATGCCCCGTCCATTCACTGGCTTGAATACGCGTTTTAATATCGCTTTTCGCCTCAAGCAAGGCAGCTTTTAAATCGGGATGTAAATGAGGCTGTTCAAGCTCTTGTTGTACCAATGCAAAGACATCTGGACGGTTTGAATCCTTCAAGACCTGCATGGCTTGAATTTTCGTTAATACATCTTCGCTTTGATAATCTAAACGTGCTTTGAGTTGTGCAAGACGTGCTTTTACTTTGTTATTTTTTTCATTTAAATACAGGGCATTAATCTGTTGTAAATTTAGTTCTGATAAGTTCTTTTCATAAATGTCGATGGCTTCAAGACGTTGCTTAGCCTCATCTGAGCTGAGTTTACGCTGTGCAAGTGCAAAATTCAGTGCTTTATTTAAAGTATTGACCAAGGTCACTTGTGACACATCCGATGGCCAATCTGCCACTTCTTCTAGGGCAGGATAAGACAGTAATTTTTCATCACTTTCTAAAATATACGTACGACCGCTCGTATCACTATACAGCTGATTTTGTTCCACATAATCAGCCAGTGCATCCAGTTGTTCTAAACTACCCGGCCATTGATTGAGCAAGACCCGACGCCCAGCAAAGTCGGATTGAACAAATTGTTGGATGGGATCGAGTTGTGTGGCCGCTTGTTCCATTGGAGATGCATTGGATTCAAACGCATGCACCATTTGCAGACAAAATATTTGAGAAAAAATGAGAAAAATAGTGGCGATATTCAAGCGAATATTCATAGATGACACCCCTATTGAGTTCTAAAGTCCCCTTTTAGGGAAACAAATTCAAAAAAAAGCCTGCTGCCTGAGCAGCAGGCATATTGAAACGAAATACTTATTTAGGAATGTACGGGCTCCAAGGCTCGGCTTGGATGGTCTCAGGAGTTTTATAAACTACGTCAAACTGACCGTCAGCGCGGATTTGACCAATCATGACAGGCTTATGTAAATGATGATTTGAAGCATCCATTTTTAAGGTATAACCCGATGGTGCTTTAAACTCTTGACCTGCTATCGCTTCACGCACTTTATCAACATCTGTCGTACCCGCTTTTTCAACGGCTTGCTTCCACATGTTGATACCGACATAAGTTGCTTCCATTGGATCGTTGGTCACCAACTTGTCTGCATTTGGCAATTTATATTCAACTGCGTATTGCTTCATTTTGTTGGTAAATTCAGTATTGACTGGATTCTTCACAGACATGAAGTAGTTCCATGATGCCAAATGACCTACCAATGGCTTAGTGTCGATACCGCGAAGTTCTTCTTCACCCACCGAGAACGCCATGACTGGAATATCAGATGCTTTAATGCCTTGGTTACCTAATTCACGATAGAACGGTACGTTTGAATCGCCATTGATGGTCGAAATCACAGCGGTTTTCTTCCCTGCCGCGAACTTCTTCACATTCGATACAATCGTTTGATAGTTGCTGTGACCAAATGGTGTGTACTCTTCCATAATATCCGCATCGGCAACGCCTTTAGACTTTAAGAACGCACGTAAAATTTGGTTGGTAGTTCGTGGATAAACATAGTCTGTACCCAACAGCACAAAGCGTTCTGCTTTACCGCCCTCTTCGCTCATGAGGTATTCAACCGCAGGAATGGCTTGTTGGTTGGGCGCAGCACCGGTATAGAAAATGTTTTTCGACTGTTCTTGACCTTCATATTGCACGGGATAGAACAACAGACCATTCAGCTCTTCCACCACAGGTAATACAGATTTACGCGAAACAGATGTCCATGCACCAAAAATGACAGCAACTTTGTCTTGAGTAATCAATTGACGCGCTTGTTCAGCAAACAATGGCCAATCCGATGCAGGATCGACCACCACAGGTTCCAGCTTTTTACCTAACACACCGCCATTGTCATTAATTTCTTTAATGGCCATTAAAGCCGTGTCTTTGAGTGATGTCTCAGAAATCGCCATGGTGCCTGACAACGAATGCAGGATGCCGACTTTAATGACGTCACCGCTCGTTGCCGCTGGTTTGGCTTCTGATGCGACTTCGGTTTTTTCTGCCGACTTTGAACACCCAGTTAATACAACAGCCCCCGCCACTGTGGCAGCTAAAATACTTTTTGAAAATATATTGCGTTGGAACATCGTTTATTTCTCCAAACTTTATCAAGCATTTTTAGAATGCAATTTTTGTAAACACTCGATTGAACAATTCAATTTCTGTGCCAAGCTTTGGAAAAATAAAAATAAATGAATCTCCCTGTCTAACAATTGGTATTACGAATCAAAGATTTAGTCACACTCAACAGGTTGCACAATATGAATAGATCAAACCAAAGCAAGCAACTCCAACAGATCAACAACCATGAGCGACTCTAAAAATGTCTTTGCACCAAAATGAAAGCGCTCAAAAAAAGCGCACTCTAAGGAAAGGAAAATGCACTTTTTCTTGGCATAAAAAAACCCGCATTTGCGGGCTTTAAAAAGGTTTATCTACGACATAGACCAATAACCTATATTGAGGCTGTTTATAATTTCACCATGCTGAGCTTCATAGTCTCGATCCGAGGAAATCCACATGAGATAAGCTTTTACCGCTTGTCGCTGTGCTGAATTCAAAAGATGGAACTGTTGCATCTGTTCAGTCGGCCTACACAAATAAAAAGTCAGATGAAAGAGCCATTCACCACGCAGATCAGCAATCAGAAAAGCAGGCAAATGAAAACGCATACCTTCGGCATCAAAGAAACTCAAACTGCTGTGGCAGTCTTTTAAATCCTGAATAGGAATTTTGGACCAGTTTGATTTTTCATCGCGCTCACGCAAAGCCAGACATTCTTCTGAACTTTTATAATCATCCATGCCTTGTGCTTACCATAAGCCAATGCCATCATCAAGAGTGACATCAGCAAATGCATTTTCAATTTGCGTCTGAATATCCTTCATCATCTGCCATAAACAGAGCGTTTCTTCAGCATCGGCAATAGTCTTGCGATCATAGCCATACTGCTTCATTTGCTGTATTAGGAGAAGGATAGGTCTGCATTAAACGACTATATCCGCCAGATTACCTTTTTGTTCTAACCAGTCTTTACGGTCGCTGGCACGTTTTTTCGCCAGCAATTTATCCAGTAAACCAGCTGTAAGATGCGCATCATCCAGATCTAGTTGTACCAGACGACGCGTATTCGGGTCCAAAGTGGTTTCACGCAACTGACTGGCATTCATCTCACCCAGACCTTTGAATCGGGTGATTTGCGGATTCTTGGCTTTGCATTTTTTCAGAATGCCTTCCAGTTCATCTTCATCCAAGGCGTAATGCACATCTTTGTTGTCATCAATCCTGAATAATGGCGGCATTGCGACATATAGATGTCCTTCTTCGACGAGCGTCGGGAAATGCTTCACAAACAGAGCACACAGCAGGGTCGCAATATGCAAACCGTCTGAGTCGGCATCGGCTAGAATACAGATCTTGCCATAACGCAGTTCAGACAGGTCATCCGAACCTGGATCGACACCAATGGCAATCGCGATATTATGTACTTCCTGAGACGCCAGCACCTCGTCAGAAGAGACCTCCCAGGTATTTAAAATCTTGCCGCGAATCGGCATGATCGCCTGGAAGTTTTTGTCACGCGCTTGTTTTGCCGAACCGCCTGCAGAATCCCCTTCCACAATAAACAGTTCAGATTGATCCAGATCATGGCCAACACAATCCGACAGTTTTCCTGGTAGGGTTGGACCCGCGACGATTTTCTTACGTTCAACTTTTTTCGCTGCTTTGAGACGGCGACCGGCTTTGGAAATGGCCATCTCCGCCAGCTGCATGGCGATATCTGAATTCTGATTCAGCCACAGGGCAAAAGCATCTTTGGCAATGTTCTGCACCACACCAACCGCTTCACGGCTAGACAGGCGCTCTTTGGTCTGACCGGAGAATTGCGGTTCCTGGAATTTCAGTGACAGGATATAGTTCACGCCATCCCAGACATCTTCTGCAGACAGCTTCATGTTACGCGGCAATAGATTACGCAATTCACAGAATTCACGCATCGCATCGGTTACACCTGAACGCAAACCATTCACATGGGTACCGCCCTGTGCAGTTGGAATCAGGTTAACGTAGGATTCCTGAATGCTTTCTCCACCTTCAACATTCCAGCAGATGGCAAACTCAGCGCTGGCACGTTCGGCATCCCCATTTGCAACAAAGGCTGGTGCCGGAATAATCTCGCGGTCTTCCAGCTCATCCATCAGATAGTCGACCAGACCATTTTCAAACTGCCAGGTGATCTTCTCGTCATTAATCTGATCGATATAATTAATCTCTAAACCTGCAGCCAGAACGGCTTTGGCTTTAAGATTATGTTTTAAGGCTTTCAGGGCAAATTTAGGCGAATCAAAATATTTGGCTTCTGGCCAGAACTGCACCATAGTCCCAGACGCACGTTTTGGAGCCTTACCTTCCAGCACTTCCAGCGGACCCGTTGGCTCACCATTTTCAAAAGCCATTTTGTACAGATTACCCTGGCGCTGTACCGCCACTTCAACACGAGTCGACAGTGCGTTCACCACCGAGATCCCAACGCCGTGTAGACCACCCGAGAACTGGTAGTTATCGGTGCTGAACTTACCGCCAGCATGCAGTTTGGTCAGGATGATTTCAATCCCGCTCTGACCATATTCTGGGTGAATATCCACTGGCATACCACGACCATTATCTTCTACGGATAATGAACCATCTTTGCACACCGTGACTGTAATCTTGTTGGCATGCCCAGCCAGTGCCTCATCCACAGCATTGTCAATCACTTCCTGCGCCAGATGGTTCGGACGAGTGGTATCGGTATACATGCCCGGCCGACGACGGACCGGGTCCAGACCAGACAGAACTTCAAGAGATTGAGCCGTATATTGAGACACGTTATTCGGTTTCCTTTTTTATGCAGTCCAATAAAAACTGTAACACCAGCGGAATCTTCTCCGCAAAATCATCCATCCCGTGGTTGCCGTTGGCCTCAGTCATCAGCATCGCCGGGGGACGAGCAGCACTATAATAGCGATGTGCTTCACGATAATCCAAAACTTCATCGCCTTGTTGTAACAGTACCAGTATTTTGTCTGCATCTTGTGCAGTTGGCAGTGCCAGTCCTTCAAGCTGGTCAAGATGTGAATCATCCAGGCGCCAGTTCGGATGCACCTGCAGTGGCAGCTCATCATCGAACAGTTCGCGGAACAGCTGCCATGGTCGCATGGCCGGATTGATCAGTACAGCAGGCACGCCATGCCTGGCGACCAGATGTGTCGCATAAAATCCCCCAAGACTACTACCCACCAAGGCCACATTGTCCAGCGACTCGATCAGCGCTGACGTATGCTGAATCGTCTCGCTGGGTGGCATGTTCAGATCTGGCAGATGTACCTGAATCTGTGTGTGTTTTTCGCAATGTTGCTGCAGCATCTGGCCCTTGATAGAGGCAGCGCTGCTTCTAAAGCCGTGTAAGTAGATGACATTCATCAATTATTAATAAAAACGCCTATATTTTAATCAAAATCTATTCTATATACGAGATATGGATCATCGTTATCTAATCTGTTTTGGTGAATTGTCCGACAAAAAACACCGCTATTCTTCGCATTTCTCGGTATTTTAAGAATATTCCCTGAAAAATTAGAGACATCAAAGTTCAGAAGAATTTATACCGCGAACCTCTTTAAAAAGAAAGATCTCAGATATTCGCATTGATGAAAGGAACGGATCCTATGACAAGCTTAACGCCATTGCATGAAACCTATTGCAAGTGGGATCGTACTCCTCCTACCCAGGCAGATGTACTGGAAGGACTTGCTCAGCTTGTTACCATGCGATTTAATGATGTTGCCCAAGAACTTATCAAGACCATTCAGCGTGAAATCTTATATAGTTTCTTTGGCTTAAGCGAACGTCATTCAGAAAAGATCCAGAACCTGCCTGCCATTGTCCGGCTTTATCAACATTCCTATGACCTGTTATTCCACTATGGGAATACCATGGTTGCTCCTGGACTGCGCCGTATTATCACCAAATTTCCACGCCTGCATGACAAGCCGCTAACGCCGAGCCTGCATTTTCTGGTGGGCGTGCTTAATGGCATCATTGGCGACTATCTCATTAAGCATCAAAATCCGATGGCATTGCCGATGGTGGTTTACGATCACTATACCTCATTGCAGCAGGGTGAATTGACCGGTCGTATTACCATCTTCGTTCATGGCTTATGTATGAATCATCTGACCTGGTCCAATCTTAAGCATGAAGGGATTGGGGAAAAGCTCCTGGCACAGCGTGATAACAATACCATGTTGTACCTGAACTATAATTCCGGACGCCGCATCTCTGCCAATGGCCGCAGCTTGGCCAATACCCTGCATGACTTGATCAGCCGCAATCCCGGCATTACCAGTATTGATCTGATCGGGCACAGTATGGGTGGATTAGTCTCGCGTAGTGCCCTGTTCTATGGCAAACAGAATGTCTATGAATGGGTTAATATGGTGGACAATCTAGTCTGTCTCGGCTCACCGCATCACGGCGCAGCACTGGAACGTTTTGGTTTTAGTCTGCAGGATAAACTTGGACACTTCCCTTTTGGAAAAATTATTGGTCATGTGGTGAATATCCGCAGTAACGGGATTCTAGACCTGCGCCACGGCAGTGTTCGGGATGATGACTGGGAACATAATCAGGTCCGGATTGGCCTGATGGATGACAACCGTAAGCCGGCTCCGATTCCGTCGCATATCCAGACCTATCTGGTGGCAGGTACGATTGAGTATGAAAACCGGCATAACCGCACCCGCAATGTGATTGGGGATTATCTGGTCAGTGTCAAAAGCGCGCTTGGCGAACATCCGAACCCGCGTTTTCAATTGAAAGTGCCAGACTCCCATAAAGCAATTTTCTATGGCCTGAACCATTTTGAGATCCGCTTTCACCCACAAGTGGCTGAACAGATCGTGCGCTGGTTCTATCCGAGCATGGAAGACAAAGTCTTTGACCAGATCCATGAATATATGATGGATCTGGAAAGTGTCGAAGGCATTGCTCTGACCTGATTCAGCGATAAAAAAGCCCTCAATTGAGGGCTTTTATTTGCATTAGTATTTATCTCTTAGGCGTTTGACTGGCGCAGTCTGATATTTACGGAATAACTGCCATAAACTGACCAGCAACAAGACACTGAAGAATACCAGTGACCAGACCGGTAAAGACTGCCCCAGAAAAGTCCAGTCTACTTGAGCACACTCACCTGAACCGCTGAGTACCTGCTGGAACACCGACTTCATGGGCAAGGTTTCCAGCCAGTAATCCAGACCCGGACCACAGCTTGGCACTTTATCGGGCGGTAAGTTTTGCAGCCAGACATGACGTGCTGCCACACCTGCGGACCACAAAATACTCAATGATCCTAAAAAGGCATATAGGCGTTTCATGCCATTTGCTTTCGGATTATGCAGCAAAGCAATGAAAGAAATAATCCCCAGACCAATCAGGCCAATGCGCTGAAAAATACACAGCGGGCAAGGCTCAAGGCCCTGCATATGTTCTAGATATAATGCAAATGCCATCCCCATCACGGATGCGGCAAATAAAGCACCACTCACGAAGCGGTAACCCCATTTCATGGTCGATCCTCTTGTTTTTTTATCGAAATTGAGCGAGATATTCAGCAAAGCTGATGCTGCTATCTTGCTCGAGTTCCTGCTGTTGCTGCAAGGACTTTTGTGATAATTCATCAAAATAAGCAGAGGTTTTTTTATTGAGCTGATGCGTTTCATACACCGTAGCATGCTGCTGCGCCAGCATCTGACCAAAGTGCCACATGCCACCCTGATCACGGATATCACCCACCACGAGTGCAGAAAGTGTGGCATCGACTTCATCGACACGGATCTGCATGGTCTTCATAGCCGTTGTGTAGAGCTTGTTGCCATATGCCGCATCCAATAATTCTGCCAGTGGCTGCATGCGCGCCAGATGAACTGCACACCAGTCTTCGATCGGATACTGTTGACCATTTTCCAGAATCGCCGCATTCGGAGCACGACCGCGATTGACCACTTCAGCCTGATTTTTCTCGATAATATCCTGCTCATCGCCAAGCAATGCCGGGCTGTCCTGCAATAGGCAGTACAGTGCAACCACTTCCAGGAGGCCTGCAGTATGTTCATCAATCCCAATCGGGCTGTATGGATTCACATCCACTGCACGTAGTTCCACATAGCCAATACCACGATTTGCCAATGCCTGTGATGGGGTTTCACTCGCTTCTGGCACCTGTTTTGGACGTACCAGGCTGTAGTATTCATTTTCAATCTGCAGCACATGGTCATTGATCTGGATCGGCTGACCTGCTGCATCTTCAAGACCCAGACGGGTAAATTGTTTATACGGTGTTTTAACTGCTTTTTGCAGACCTTCCAGATAGTCCTGCAAGTTGTTGTAATGAATACCGAGCTGCTTTTGCGCTGAGTTCTGATAACCGAAACGGCCCATACGCAATGCAGTTGAATATGGGGTATATAAGGTGCCACGCGTGAGTGGCAACAGATGATGGTCACGACCGATCATAAAGCATTGGCACACTGCCGGGCTGGCACCGACCAGAAACATCACCAATGGGGTCAGTCGGATAAAGTTACGGATCAGCCCCATATAACGGTGGCTGCGGTAATCCTGCAGGCTTAAATTGCGCAGTGAGTCATCACTTTCATTGGCCTGTAGCGCTTCAAAGAAATGATCCGGGAAAGACAGATTGTAATGCACGCCCGAAATCGTCTGCATACGGCGACCATAGCGCACACCTAGACCGCGACGGTAAAGTGTCTTGAATAAACCAATATTGGAAGAACCATACTGCGCTAGCGGAATGCTGTCATCGCTGCTGTCGAGCATGCATGGCATCGACATCGGCCACAGCTTTTCTTCATCTTCCAGCTTGCCATGCACCACGGCATGGATATCCATCAGATAATCCAATGCCCCACGAATACTGTCTTTAGGCGGAGTAATAAACTCCATCAAGGCTTCAGAATAGTCAGTGGTAATATGAGGATGAGTCAGGGCTGAACCGAGTGCTACAGGATGCGGTCGCTGCGATAGAAAGCCATTACCTTGCATACGCAGGCTTTCTCGCTCAATTCCGCGCAGCATCCCCTTGATGAGCGACGAATCCACCCAAGTTGGTAATACCGCTTGGCTGGTCGATTCAGGTTGACTCATTACAATCTCGCTTAATGGGCTAAACTATTAAAATAAAATCATCATTTTATAAGAGTATAACGTGATTTTAGACCCGCACATTACACCCTGCCTGCTTTTCAGGCAAACCATTGATTTTAATTCCGCAAATTTTTAACACAAACTTTCTCTATAAGACATGTGAAATTTGTGATTTTATTGACAAATAAATGCTAATGAATTGTAAAACTTATGAATTATCAAGATATTTTAGACTTCTGGTTTAGTGCTGAAACCCAGCCGAACTGGTTTACCAAAAGCGACCAGTTCGACCAAAGTTTGACAGAACAATTTAGCGGAATTCTGGAACAGGCAAGTCAGGCTGAATTGTGGTCCTGGCGTAAAACCGCTGAAGGACGATTGGCAGAAATTATTGTTTTAGATCAGTTTTCTCGTAATATTTTTCGGGGTACTGCACGTGCTTTTGCTCAGGACAGCCTGGCTCTAGCTCTGGCACAGGAAGCCATCAGCCTGGATCTGGACAAACAGCTCAGTCCGGAACAGCGGGCTTTTCTATATATGCCGTTCATGCACAGTGAATCCAGACTGATCCATGAATATGCCCTCAAACTATTTCAGCGCCTCGGTAATCCGTCTAATTTGGAATATGAAATTAAGCATAAAATCATTATCGAACGCTTTGGACGCTACCCACATCGCAACCAGATTTTGGGCCGTGAATCCACCGAGGAAGAATTAAGTTTCCTGACCCAGCCGGATAGCAGTTTCTAGATATGTTCAGGCACTGCTGTCGCTGGATCACCCCATCAGGAGAACGAAGATGAAAAAGACCATCATCGCCCTAGCATTTGCGAGCACTGCCCTGCTTTCAGGCTGTGCGACGACACCTTCCAAACCACTGACCTTTGACCAGCTTGGCCAGTACAGTACTACACCACTCAATGCCCAGACTTACCGGATCAGTTTCAGGGCACGTCCAAACATGAGCTTTGAGACAGCTGAAGAAATTACCTTAGTCAAGGCTGCCCAGACGACCGTACAGAATGGCTTCCAGTTCTTTCGGGTGCTGGATGATCCAAGTAACCGGACCCAACGACCTCCACGTGAAGCGATTGTCTATCCCACCCCAATGCCGTATCCCTATGGCTATTATCGCCGGCATCCATTTTATTGGCCTGATCCCTTCTATGACATGCCGTATCGTGTCACTGTAGAGCCAGCACAGATTGCCTATACTATTGAATGTTTTAAAGTAGGACAGGAGCCCAAAGATGCCTTCGATGCCCGCTTGATTCTACAATCTCTCGGCGCTAAATATGGTCTGAGCCCAACAGGTGAAGTACTGCAACCACAGCCTGTGACCACGACTAAATAGGAATCTTTATGCAGACAGAGACCACTTCACCAAGCCTGCAACGCAGTAAACGTTTTGCCACCATTGCCTTAATTATGGCTGTCGTCACCTGGCTGGCATTGATGGTAGCCGCCAAATTACTGCCAGAATATGTATGGTTGATCCATATCCTGATGCTGTCTGCAGAAGCGGGCGTGGTGGGTGGACTGGCAGACTGGTACGCAATTACCGTTCTGTTCCGCAATCCTTTTGGCAAATTGCCAATTCCCAGGTTTCTGCGTGATCACACCGAGATCATTCCACGCAATAAGGCCCGTATTGCCGAGTCGATGGGCCGCTTCGTGCAGGAGAACTTCCTGTCTCCACAGATTGTAGAGCGTAGTCTGGCCAGTACTGATTTGAGCCTGGCAGCAGGCCGCTGGCTGGCAAATCCGGAGAACAACCGCCAGGTGACTCAGGTCATCCAACAGACTGCACCGCGGATCTTTGAGTTTGTCGGTCAGGAACAGATTTCCAGCTTTATTCAGACCAATAGTGTGCAATGGGTGAAAAGCACCCAGATCAATCATCTGGCCAGTGAGATGCTGCGCGCCGTACTGGAAAATGACTTTCATCAGGACGTACTGCAACGTGGCCTGGATCTGGTACATGCCTGGATGACCTCACATCCAGAGCAGACCCGTGAACTGACCCGTACCCTGTTTAAGGAAATGGGGGTGTGGAAATTGGCCAAGGGTGCCAGTTGGATCGGGATTGATGTGCAGCAGCGCAGTATTGACTCGGTGATCCAGCGCGTCGAAGCCATGCTGGCAGATCCGGATCATCCTTGGCGCTTGAAAATTGAAGAATCCGCACATCAGCTGATGCTGCAACTGGCTGACAATGATAGCGATGCCAGCCAGCGTTTGAATTCTGCCAAAGATGCCCTGCTGGACAGTCCACAGGTCCTGAACTTCATCAGCGGTGCCGTGGTGATTCTCTGTGATGCGATCAAGGCGGATCTGGAAAAACCGGATTCCGGTATTGCAGAAAATCTACGTATTGCCATTCAGCAGGTCGGTGAAAATATCATGTCCAACAGTTCAGTTCGCGAATTACTGAATAAGCGTATGAGTGGTATGGCAGTTGACTTAAGCGATCAGTACAGCGAGAAAGTCATCCGTTTTATCAGTGAACGGATTCATGAGTGGGATTCACGTGAAATGATTGACAAGATTGAAAATGAAGTTGGTGGCGATCTGCATATGATCCGGGTCAACGGCGTTGTGGTCGGTGCCTTTATCGGCCTGGCACTGGGGATTATCCGGGCCATTGTCGAATACGTGCTTTGATTCTTTCCTTATACTCGAATCTCAACGATCCAGCCATTGTCGAAGTTTTCAGTTGCTGGATGCCAACTGGCAGAATTTTAAACGCCTACCAGCCAGCAAAAGGTCATGTGCAATTCCTGCTAGATAACAACAATTTCGGTAATCCTGTTGACTTGCATAACCTCAAAAAGCTGGAAAGCTTGCGGCTTGCTCTAGCGCAAGCCAAAATCCTGAAAATTGATCATACGGGCGAGCTATATACTTTTCAAAATCGACAGGCCAACCAACTCAGTCGACCTATGAGCTGTATGGAATAAACAGACTTATTTGGGTGGTTGCGGTTCACTCATATCTACCAACAGGCCGGTAAGCTTACGTACCAGTGGCAGCAATAACAGCACAATCGGAAAAGCGAACGCCCAGGAAATCATCCAGTTGTGCAGCCATAGCGAAATAAAGCCTTCAATCCAGCCCAGAGTACGCAGCATATTAATCAAGGAAATGATGCCGCTCATCAAGCAGGACAAGATAAAAGGGATGATGATCAGCGCCCATTTAGCGGGGAGTTTGGAAATATTGCCGAAAATCACCGGGCGTTTTTGCGAATCCATTACAAGCTCTTTTTGTTATTTCAGTCTGGTTAATATAGGCTATTTATATTGATTGAAAATTCATTTTTATAGCAGATTTTGCAACCGGCTTATTACGCTATTCTTCATGTGATATACAAAGTAATGAATGGCCATCCTGTATAAAACCACCGAATACCGATCGTATATTTTTTATTCCCTATAAATGGTTTTACCTAAAGAGTCGGAAATTTGCTATATTTGCTGTTTTTCTGCGATATCTATTTTCGACTGATTATGAATACGGCAATCCAAGCAGCTCTCGATCATGCAGTGCAAACCTTACAGGCACAAAACGTACTCCCATCTGACTGGAACAATACAAGTAATTTGACGCGTACCAAAGACCGTAGCCACGGTGACTTTGCATCAAATATTGCCATGATCGCGTCTAAAGCTGCGGGTATGAAGCCGCGTGATTTAGCAGAAAAAATCCTTGCTGCCCTGCCTGAAGTTGCAGATATCAGCAAAGCCGAGATTGCAGGCCCAGGTTTCATTAACTTTTTCCTGAATGCTGACCAGCGTTTCGCTGTTCTGGATCAAATCCAGGCGCAACAAGCTACTTTTGGCCGCACCCAGGCCAATGCGGAAAAACGCATCCAGGTGGAATTCGTTTCTGCCAACCCAACTTCCAGCCTGCACGTTGGTCATGGCCGTGGTGCTGCATACGGTATGACCGTAGCGAACCTGTTAGAAGCAACAGGCGCAAAAGTTGACCGCGAATATTATGTGAATGATGCTGGCCGCCAAATGGATATTCTGGCGACTTCAACTTATTTACGTTATCTGGAACTTACTGGCCAAGAACTGGTATTCCCGAAAAATGCCTATCAAGGCGACTATGTTAAAGAGATCGCACAAAGCATTATCGATCAGGATGGTACAGCTTATGTACGTCCAGTGGCCGATGTTTACAAAGACGTACCTGAAGATGTGCAATATGCCGCAGAACCAGATGCTGAAGGCAATAAAGTCGTACTTTCAGGCGATAAAGAAAAACATATCGATGGTTTGATCTTCAATTCTCAAAGCTTGATTGGCGAAGGTTACCGTGTGTTCCATCAAGCAGCGCTGAAAGCGATTCTTGATGACATTAAAGATGACCTTGGTGAATTTGGTGTGACTTTCAACCAGTGGTTCAGCGAAGCATCTTTGATAGAAAAAATTGAAGAAGCATTACAAATGCTGGATCAACGTGGTTTCTTATACGAAAAAGATGGCAACATCTGGTTCAAGTCAACTGAATTTGGCGATGAAAAAGATCGTGTAGTGAAACGCCGCAATGGTCAAACCACCTACTTCGCGTCTGACATTGCGTACCACTTGAATAAACTACAACGTGGCTATACCGATATCATTGATATCTGGGGTTCAGACCACCACGGCTATATCGCACGCGTGAAAGCCGCGATTGATGCGCTGGGTTATGACTCGAAGAAACTAACTGTTCTGTTAGTGCAGTTCGTCAGCCTGTGGCGTGGTGGTGAGATGGTACAAATGTCATCTCGTTCAGGTCAGTTCGTGACTTTACGTGACCTGCGTAAAGAAGTCGGTAATGATGCAGCGCGTTTCTACTACGTGATGCGTAAGTCTGAACAGCACATTGACTTTGATCTTGATCTTGCAGTGTCACAAAGCAAAGATAATGCTGTGTATTACATCCAGTATGCACATGCACGTATCTGCCGTATGTTAGAAAAAGCGGTTGCAACTGGTGTGAACTTTGATGCTGTGACTGCACGTGGCCTGGCTGCTAAACTTGAGCTGGATGCTGAAACTGAAATCCTGGCAAAACTGGCAGCCTACCCTGAGATTGTAGTTCGTGCTGCGAACAGCTATGAACCGCACCAGGTGGGTAACTATCTGAAAGAATTGGCTGCATTGTTCCATGGTTGGTACAATGAGAACAAGGTACTCGGTGATGATGCTGAACTGACTCAAGCTCGTCTGCTGTTGTCTGTAAATGTACGTCAAGTACTCCGCAATGGTCTGGAGCTTCTTGGCGTATCAGCTCCTGAGTCAATGTAAAGCACTGCTTTTACATTGACGCAAGACGGAGAACTTTGTTCGGAGTGAGCATGTAAGCAAAACATTGTTTTGCATGTTCGCAAGTCGAGAGCTTTGTTCGGAGTGAGCATGTAAGCAGACAGCCAAAACCATGAACTAGATGTCCAATTTGATCTCTAGTTCATAAAAATATCCTGTGGAGTTCGTGATTTGCATAATGACATTTGCCTCACGATCACATACGATGCAGAGAGGAAGGCATAACACCGGTTATGCCTTTTTCTGTCTGGTAAAATAAATACAAGAGGAAATCCCCAGTGTTTGGAAAAACGCAGCGCGGTGTATCTGAACGTCCGAACAAGCCAAAGAAGCCATTGATTCCTGCATGGCTAGGCACACTCGTGATTATTTTAATCGTGTTAAGTTTTCTGGTGGCGCTCATGCTGTGGAAGCCATGGGAACCTGTAAAACCAAACAATGATCAGGTGACTTCTCAGCATTATGAAGAAGAAGACACCAACAAGGATTATCGCTTCTATGACCTGTTGCCGAAGCAGCAAGTCACCCCAATTCCTGAACAGGCTGTGCCTGAAAGCAATCAACAGGATCCTGTGGTCATTGTAGAAGCTCCTCGAACCGAGGAAACTATACCTGAAACTGCCAATGAACCAGGACTAGTAACTGAAGAACCTCCTGCACCAGTGGCGACCTATATTCTACAAGTACGCAGTTTTGATGATCCGGATCAGGCGGATGCACGCCGTGCCGAGATTATTCTGAATGGTCTATCTGCGGATGTCGTCAGAAGCGTTGAAAATGGCAAGGTCTGGTACCGTGTAGTTTCCGGTCCTTATGATTCTGTAGAAGCTGCGGTGATTGCGCAACAGACTTTGCAGCATAGCGGTATCGATTCTATTGTCGTGAAGCAATAAATTCTGGAAATTAAAAAAGCGCCTGATGGCGCTTTTTTTTATTTTTCGATATTTGTTAATGTAGGTGGCTCGGACAAGGCAACCGGAGGATGCAGAAATAAAGCCTCCCACTCTTTAAATGTAGACCATTGATCTGTACCTACCTCTGACAAACGTACTTGTTCAGCCCATGCATCATTTTGAGCTAAATCTAAAATATCTTCTAGACTCACAGGACCCTTAGGAGTTGAATCAGGCAGTAAATAAAAGAATTTGGGTGCATTGGGCTTATCGATGCAAGCATTGGCTTTATTAACTAAGTTCTGAACCTGTTCACTAGTCGCTAATTTTTTACCAGCATCAGCCGCTTTATCGAGTGCAATTTTTGAAGTTGAAGCTAAAGATTTAGATCCTTCAACAATATTATCCTTAGCTGATTTAAATAATGCATTTAAGCGCTCGCCATCATCTGTTTTAAAATCTTTTAAGATGGTTTGTTCTGCATTTTCTACTGTTAAATCTAAATAGGGTGCTTCAGAGAAGCCCATGCCATTAGCGATAAAGATCGTTGGAATTGAAGATCGAAACGTATTATAAAATTTGACACGCTCGTTATAAGCATTACGCCAATCTGAAATTTCTTTTTCACATAGTTCAATATTACTAATTAAACGGTGATACTGTTGATCTGCCTTTAAATCAGGATAGCGCTCAGCCATGCCTTGAAGATTGGTCAACATCATATTACTATCTTGATAATTAGAATAAATTGCATTCATTCCTGTTTCTTTTACGACCGTTAAATGAACTAATTGTTCACTAGCCTGATAGCCCTTCACCACGTCCATTAATTGGTTAATTAAATTTACTTTTTTACTAATCGAAACCGAAATATTGGATAAAGCTTCTTTGATTTCTTGAGCATTACGCTGCAAGGTATTATAGGATCTAAGAACCTGATAAATAATCAATATTACAATTGCTAATAAAATCCACTTCCACATAGGTGAACCCTCTAAATTTAAAATCGATCTACCTCACATGGAGGTATATCTGTTTTTAATGAAGGTTCATTTTATCCTTATTTATTGAAAATTAAAGTAAATTACCTAGTTTTTCACCCATCAACACGGTTGAATTGGCTTTAAACTTCTCATCCCACTGCATTTTATTTTCTTCAAATAAAATCACTGCAGTTGAACCGAGGTAGAAACGACCCAGTTCTGCCCCTTTTTCCAGGAACAGATCATGCTGATTAAGTTCGATTCGTCCTGAAGGCTTCACTTTGCCGGTTGCCACAGTTTCAATACCCGCCACAATCATCGCGCCGACCAATACTACCGCCATACGGCCAATTTCAGTATCAAATAGGCAGACCATGCGTTCATTACGGGCAAACAGACCTGGAATATTTTCTGCTGTCGTCTGGTTGACCGAGAATAGTTCACCCGGTACATACAGGGTTTCCGTCAACGTACCGGCAAATGGCATGTGCACACGGTGATAGTCACGTGGTGACAGATACACTGTGGCAAATTCACCATTCTTAAATGGCTGTGCTAATTGTGGATCGGCAATCAGATTTTCAACTGTGAACTTCTGACCTTTCGCCTGGAACACATCACCATTTTCAATTTTACCAAGCTGGGAAATAGCACCATCGGCAGGAGAAACAATACTGCTCTGATCCGCGTCGACTGCACGCACTCCGGTTCTTAGACCACGGGTAAAAAAATCATTAAATGACTTGAACTTCAAGGCATTGGTCTGTTCCGCAATCGACATATCGATGCCGTATTTGGCTTTAAAAGCAGAAATCACCGCAGTTTTCACAACCGGATTTTCACTGGCTGCAATTTTACCTACTACACGAGACAGACGATGCTGTGGCACCACTTTCTGAGCCTGGATAAATAATTGTTGTTTTAAACGCGATGTGATGCTCAAGATGGCAACTCCCCTGTAGCGATTGGACTATCGAGGCGGTTGCCCCATTCACTCCACGCACCGTCATAAGCCTGAATTTCCCAGCCGAGCAGACGTCCTAAGATATAGGCCAGCCCGGAGCGGTGATGTGACTGACAGTACACAACCACAGGCTGCTTAAGATTAAAACCCAGTTGTTCCAGACGCTGTTGTGTGCGCTGCAAAGGGTGTAATTTTAAATGATTTTGACGGTTAAGGGCAGTACTCCACTCAAAATGACGTGCTCCCGGAATGTGACCGCCGCGTCGTGCTGTCAGACGCAGGCCGGTATATTCATCTTCACTACGGCAATCCCAGAGTTGAACCTGCCCCTGCTCGACCTGCTGACGTAAGGCGTCATAGTCAATCCGTACTGCATTTTCCTGATTCAGGTTAACCTGTACCAGTTGTTCGACTGGCTCCAGCTTCACCGGATCAGAGGAAGTCGGCAGTCCGGCAGCTAGCCAGGCATGAATACCGCCATTGAGCAAGCTGGTATTCTCAAATCCTAAGCAATGTAGATTCCATAATAAACGCCCTGCCCAGGCCCCACCTTCATCGTCATAAGCCACGACATGATGCTCAGGAGAAATATTCAGATAACGAAGCAGCGCTTCCAAGTCTTCTTGATCCGGCAGTAAACCCAAGGCTTGTTCTTCCTGACGAACCAGCATTTTTGGCTGTAAATGGAGTGCATGGGGAATATGCAACTGTTCATAAACAGAGGTACGACTTAGATCAACAATACGGAGTTTTTCATTGCCCAGATGCGGCACCAAGTCTTCTGTTTCTATCAGCAGACCAAAATTAAAAGCTGAAGCTGTCATCGTTATCATAGGTGTTATGGTTCAAATCAGTTTGATCTTAGCACAGCTCATTTTTACAATTATGCGGTTTTTATTGGGTTGTTTATCATAATTTATACTAACTATCCTGGCAGATAAGACATTGCATAAAAAAACCGCCTCAAGTTTGAGACGGTTGATTGGGATTACTGTCCAGCGACTTCGCTGATGTCAAATACCTGACGCAGATATGCAAGGAAGGTATCATTGTCGGTCATGGTTTTTCCTGGACTGTCGGAAATTTTTGCCACAGACTGACGGTTACATTCCACCAGTTTCAGCACGATATTCAGCGGCGTCTGCCCCATGTCATTGGTCAAATTCGTTCCGATCCCGAAGCTGACCTGGAAGCGGTCTTTAAAATACTGATGCAGTTTCCAGGCTTTTTCCAGATTCAGACCATCACTGAAAGTCAGCATCTTGGTTTTACTGTCAATTTTCAGTTTTTTGTAGTGATTATAAGCCTTGTCACCCCATTCATAGGGGTCGCCACTGTCATGACGTAAGCCATCAAACAGTTTGGCAAAGTACAGGTCGAAATCACGTAAGAAGGCATCCATCCCGACCACATCAGTCAGGGCAATTCCCAGGTCACCACGATATTCCTGTACCCAGGTTTCAAGCGCTGCTTTCTGGAAATCACGCAGGCGTACATCCAGTGCCTGGAAAGCTTGCAAGAATTCATGCGCCATGGTGCCGATTGGGGTAATACCCAATTCTTTGGCTAATAGCACATTGCTGGTGCCACGGAAGACTTGCGGTGCTGCCTTATTGAATTCTTCTACTACATGCTTTTGCCACTCAAAGCTGTAACGACGGCGGGTACCAAAATCAGATACCAGGAATGGTGGATCATTTGGATCCTGTGAAGCATCGTACTGTTTGAGCAGTTCCATCTTAGCCTGCAGGCGGCGTTCACCTTCAATCAGGACGTCAGGGGTACGGATCCGGCTGAAATACAGTTCGTTGACAATCGCCAGGACAAAGATTTCAAACATCATGGCCTGAACCATCGGGCCTTCAACCGTAATGTCTAAACGACCTTCACTGTCAATGGTCGCCTTAATAAAACGGCGTTTTAGCTGGAACAGTTCCAGATAGTCAACGAAATCACTTTTAATAAAACGCAAGCTGCGTAAATACTGCAATTCATCTTCTTTAAATTTCAGCTGGCAGAGCAGATCAAGCTGATGGTTCAGATCATCCAGGATATCCGTGAGTGGATAAACCGTATCTTCAAGATTACGACAACGGAAATGATAAAGACTGTGCGTTTGCGGAAACTTGTGTAATACCACTTGTAACATGGTGAATTTGTACAAGTCAGTATCAAGCAGGGATTGGATGATTGGCGCCATAACTTAGGAAATATCGCTGTGCTTATCTTTGCATTAAAGCATAAAAAGCCCTGTAATATTGCAGGATTTACGTACAGCCAGGAGAAATATAGACCAAAGTACTGCTATAAATAAAAGCCTATTTGTTTGCTTTTGCTTTAGATTTTTCCGCTTCCTGAATGATTTTTTGTAGCTGTTTTTCCTGGCCAATCACTTTGGCAAATTCAGCCGCGGTTTTTTGTCCGGCCTTTTTGGCTTGGGCATCACAATCCACCTGACGCAGCTGCTTGGCAATGGCAAATTCCATTTTGAACAAGGCACCCATTAAAGCGGTATTGCCGCGGTTGTCTCGGGCACAGCGGTCTGCACCATGTTTCAACAAGGTTGTAACAATACTCTGGTGACCATAATAGGTCGCCATCATTAGCGGGGTATAACCGTCTTTATTGCGTATATCGACCGGAAAGCCATGTTTTAAAAATTCGTTGATGACTTCGCTATTGCCAATTTTGGCGGCAGCAAAGAACAAGTCGGCCAATTCCTGTTGTGAGGTCATCTGAACGCTTGCCGCAGTTTTTGCAGGGGAGGTATTCTTCACTTCAGCAGCAGTTGCGAATGCGGAACTGACAGCAAGAATACTGGCTAAAAATGCTTTTGGCATAACTTTCATAATGAACTCCAACAGAAATCGAAAAGAAAATTTCAGTCACTCAGGATTCAATTCACCTGAGATGAGATAGAAACGGAGTGCCTGTAAAACTCCCCCTAGGGTGCAGGAAAGGTTTGGAGTTTTACAGGACTTTTCGGAGGTGATGCGCTATGCCCTAGTCACCAGTTCCTCAAGACCAATCGAGATTAGTCTTTTAATTTTGCAGCTTTGGCTTTAACTGTCGCTAGGTTACCGTTAACCGCTTTGGTCATACGGGTACCGTAATCCGCATCTGCTTTATAGAAGTAAGACAACATGATGTGCTTGGTTTCTGAATCTTTGACATTGCCCAGGTCAGCAGCCAGGTTCATGATCAGGTCATCTTTCTCTTTAGCCGTGTATGAACGGTAAAGTTCACCTGCCTGCATGAAATTCTGCTCTTTGGTACCAATCTGCTGAACTGTGCCAGTAAGTGGAGTTTGTACTGCACGCGCTTTTTCAGTGGCAGCTTTTGGCTCTTTACGGCTTGGCTCATAATTCACATCTGAATCACGCTCAGATACATTCATGTAGCCATCCTGGTTATTGTTGTTCACATTCACCACTGGACGGTTGACTGGAATCTGCTGATGGTTTGCACCCAGACGGTACATTTGGGTATCTGAGTAAGAGAAGATACGGCCTTGGAGTAGACGGTCTTCTGATGGCTCGATCCCTGGTACCAGGTTTCCTGGCGCAAATGCCGACTGTTCAGTTTCATTGAAGAAGTTCTTCGGCATACGGTTCAGCGTCAATGTACCCACTTTTGTTTCTGGAACTAAGTTCGTCGGCCAGATTTTGGTTGGATCTAGTGGATCGAAATCAAACTTGCCTAGGTCTTTAGGATCAAGTACCTGAATGTACAGATCCCATTTCGGGAAGTTACCTGCATAGATGTTGTTATAAAGATCATTGGTCAAGTGGTTGAAATCTTTACCTTGCTGCTCAGCCGCTTCTTTCACGTTCAAGCCCTTCACGCCTTGTTTAGAGCGGAAGTTGAATTTCACGTACTTGTATTCGCCTTTGTCGTTATACAGTTTGTAAGCGTGAACACCAAAACCGTCCTGTTCGCGATAGCTGGTTGGTACACCCTGCTTGCCATACACATAAGTCAGCATGTTGGTTGCCCATGGCTGGCTCGACAGGAAGTCGAACACACGGTTGGCATCTTGTACGTTAGTCACCGGGCTTGGCTTCATGGCGTGAATGAAGTCCGGGAACTTGATTGCATCACGGATAAAGAATACCGGTGTCTGGTTACCGACCAAGTCCCAGTTCCCTTCTTGTGTGTAGAATTTTACTGCGAAACCGTGCGGGTCACGTAGAGTCTCTGGTGAACCTTTACCATGAATTACGGTAGAGAAACGTAGGAAAACTGGAGTTTTCGTGCCACCTTTGAACAATGATGCAATCGTCAAATCAGAAAGATCTTTAGTTGCTACGAATTCACCGTAAACACCTGTACCACGGGCGTGAACTACACGCTCAGGAATACGCTCACGACCAAAACGTTGTAGTTTTTGTACTAATTGAACATCTTGAAGTAATACAGAACCATTTGGGCCTGCTGTGATTGAGTTTTGGTTATCACCTACTGGTGCACCGTTGTCTTTTGTCAAAGGTGCTGCTTGTGTTGCTGCTGTTGCTGCTGCAAGCATTGCTACCAATAAAGAGCGCTTAAACATCGTCTTTTCTCCAAATTTACCTTTCCTGCACGAGAGAATTTACATACTTTATCAAAAAAGATAAAAACGATTATTATTATACAATCGATCGATTTTACAGATTAAAACCTTTGGCTTAAAATTATTTTTATGTCATTCAATCATCTACATGAGATCTCAGCGATCCATTAGGCGCAATAGACCAGCATTTGGTAGAATTTTGTTGTTCAAAATTTCAATGAAAGTGAAGATTTATGCGTGCGCTGTTGCAAAGAGTATTAGAAGCCAAAGTCATCGTAGATGGACAAATCACAGGACAAATTGATCATGGCATCTTGGTGTTTTTAGGCATCGGCAAAGAAGATGATCTCGATAAAGGCAAAAAGCTCATTGATAAAATCTTAAAATACCGATTTTTTGACGATGAAAATGGCAAAATGGGCTGGAATGTCAGCCAAGCAGGCGGTGGCTTGTTGCTGGTTTCACAGTTTACCTTGATGGCACAGACCCAAAAAGGCTTACGTCCAGATTTTGGGCCAGCCATGCCACCCGCTGAAGCAAAAGCCTTATATGAACAGCTGGTAGAGTATGCTCAAAGCCAGTTTAAAAATGTACAAACCGGTATTTTTGCTGCCGACATGAAAGTGCATCTGGTCAATGATGGACCAGTGACGTTTAATCTGGAAGTGGAATGATTCATTAAAAAAGCCCTCGAATTGAGGGCTTTTTCTTTTAAAAAATTTTTCATCCTTTTCACCGCTCTTTGTGTTTCTCCCAAAGGGAGAAAGAAAAGATCGGATAAAAGATTTTTAACTTATTTACCGGTTTTCTCTTTAATAAACTGACGTACCATTTTCACTTTTTCTTTCACCGGTTTTGGCAATTTTGGTGGAATCATCTTCGCAACCTGGTTAAACCAGACCAATAAACCAAAATCACCTTCCATTTTGATGCTGCCGTTTTGCATACCCGTCATAAATGCGGTTGGGTCACCTTTCATCAGTGTTTTAACGCCCTGCTCACTGTCTGCAAACTGCAACACGAAATCTGCCGGCTCAGCATTTCCTGATACGGTATCAATATGACCGTTATTGACAATAATCTGGCGAGCCAGACCTTCATCTGTACCGATCTGGATACGGAACTGACGCTCATGAACCAGTTCAATAAATTTTGGACTGGTACGTGCCAACTGCTTCATACGCAAAGCCAAGCCTGCAACCAGTAAATCAAGCGGGTCGGTACTGACATCCACCAAAGGAAGTTTCAGGACAGGAATTGACGACAGTTTCATGAGTTATGCCTATTGTAATTGTACGAAAATTGACAGCTATCCTAGCATAAATTGCAAGGAGGTTAAGCATGCAGTTTGTAGATGATCGTTAACAAAAAATGCACCTGAAGGTGCATTTGTTTTATTGTTTTTAACAGCGCGATTATCGGCTGGATAACTGCTGCTGGTCATCTTCATAAACAGGTGTATGTTCGATGCAGCGGCGCTTGGCCAGTGCACGCTCAGCGCGACGATCTTCACGCAGCAACAGTAGCGTTACTATGACCATGACGCTCGATAATGCAGCTAAATAACCATAAGTCATTGTCAGTTCAAATAGTGTCTGTGTTCCCAGGCGGATGACTTCAATCAGTACCCAGGTAAACATTCCAGCCACCATAAAACTTAACCAGCGACGATACGGCGAGAAGAACACAACAAGTACAGCAGCGGCTACCAGGCCAAAGCCCACAATTGTTGCTAAATTTGCTGTTACCATAAAATCCCCTCCGTCCAACCCCAGATCATGCAAGCAATGCAGCGGTTCTAATGGTTGAATGTCGTAAAATCCACTTCGTGGAATATATTGATTTATCTCTCTATGCCAGCATTATGATGAGTTTTTTGACTAAAAAAAGTCCTTTATTTCTGTTCAACGACATATTCTGTCGCGATATTATTTTGTCATTACATTTTTTATTTTTAGAGTTTTTCCGAAACATTTGCCCCATCGATGCTGGCGTGTCATTACAAAATAAACGTTGTTTTTCTGGACTAAAAAAATTATTTTTCCGTTTAAGATGATCGGTATATTTCTATACAGTTCCCTTTACTGCTCGTCAGCTCGTGATTAATCACCATAAAAAAACGCGGTCATTTGACCGCGTTTTTATCTTAAAAATTGCTCATCTCAGGCACGGCTGAGGTCTTTATCATGCACACCAAGCAGGTACAGCACGCCATCCAGACCGACACTGGAAATCGCCTGATTGGCATTCTGACGAACCAGTGGCTTGGCACGGAATGCGACACCTAAACCGGCAATCGAGAGCATTGGCAGGTCATTGGCGCCATCGCCCACGGCAATTGCCTGTTCCAGAGAAATACCCATCTCTTCAGCAATCGTCATTAACAGATGTGCTTTACGTGCACCATCCACAATATGACCTTTGACTTCACCGGTCACAATCCCGTCCTGTACATCAAGGACATTAGCATGTACTTCATCAATACCGAGTTTAGCTTGCAGATACTCAGCAAAGTACTGGAATCCACCAGAAAGGATTGCGGTACGGTAACCCAATGCTTTTAAGGTAGAGATCAGACGTTCTGCACCTTCAGTAATGGTCAGGCGCTCGGCAATCTTCGGTAGAACAGATGCGTCCATGCCTTTTAAGAGTGCTACACGTGCACGGAAGCTTTGCTGGAAGTCCAGCTCACCCTGCATGGCACGTTCGGTGATTTCAGCCACCTGCGCACCGACACCTGCTTCAATTGCCAATTCATCAATCACTTCCTGCTCGATCAGGGTCGAGTCCATATCGAAGCACACTAGACGACGGTTACGACGGTAAACATTGTCTTCCTGAACGGCAACATCGACATTCAGTGCCGTAGACAGACTCAGGCAGGCTGTACGCATCGCAGCGGCATCCAGCATCTGACCTTTCAGGCTGAACTGCACACAGGCACGTTTTGGCCCAGCATCTACATCATCACCATCCAGTACCGGACGACCGGAGAGTCGGGTGACGGTTTCAATATTAAAACCCTGGCTGGACACGATCTGGGTTACGGCTTGCAAGTGGGAAGCCTTTAATTCCGGGGCCAATGCGGTCACGATATAGCGGGTCTGACCGCCTTCTTTGACCCATTGATTGTATTCTGTGATAGAGATCGGTTTAAAGCGCACTGTTAACCCGATATCATGTGCTAGAATCAGGATTTCCTTCATGGCTAATGCGGTAGCGGTCTGGTCGTCCGAAGATACAACAATACCTAAGGTTAACTGGTTATGAATAACCGCTTGCCCAACATCCAGGATCTGTAAGGTATGAGCGGACAAAACCTGCATTAATCGTGTAAATTGATTAGGCTGGTCGGGTCCTAAGAATGATATAAGAATGATTTCTCGCATGAATTGACTCGGGTCTGAGCTACAACTATTGTTAGAATCATAATCGAATTTGAATAGAATTGCCTTGGAAGTTTACGTTGAATGCGCCTAGACAAGGGCTATTTGCTAGCCTACTGATTATAAGTTTTGCCCTTCATACCTTCTTACTGGTATTGGCAACCACTCACCAGCTGAATGAAAACCGTGCCAGCCAAGGTCAGCTCATGACCAGTCAACTGGTGACAGACAGCCTGGCTGAGCTGGATTCAGCCAATCGAGTTTCACTGGCTTTACTGGCAAATCGTTATTCCACCAATCCAAGTGTTGCCTCCATTCGCATCCTGGATGCAAATGCTCAGGTTTTAGCCACTGGTGGTCTGACCAAAACCCGCAATGGTGAGGTTTTTGTCCGCGAAGCATTACTTAACGAGAAAAAAATCGGTTCAGTTGAGATTACTTTGATTGAACCAAGTATCGGTGAAATCCTGCGTACCCAGTGGACGGCGATTTTATTTTCTTTCATTCTGCACAGTTTGTTATGGTTAGCTTATCGCGCCATTGCCCGTCCAAGCCGCAGCGAATACCTGGCGCGTATAAACAATGAATCACGTCTTAAATTTGAGATTCAGACGCTGACCCAGGCACTGGAACAGGAAAAACACAATGCAGCTCTGGCAATTGCTCAGGCGCAGCAAGCTGTTCAAAACAAGCCGAAGGAAAAAGACAACACGCCAGCTGTAGTCGAAAAAGATACCCTGTCGCTGAATATCCAGTTCTACGATCCGAAACAGCTATTAGATTCGGTCAACAAGACTGTGTCGGTGCCTTATTTCAACCTGTGTCAGATTTTCCTGAATAAGGCCACAGAACTGTGCGTGCAGCACTATAAGTTGAACAGCGCGGATGTCTGGACGGTACACAAGTTTGATGAAAAAGGTGCAACGCTGAGTATTGCTGCAGACAAGCCAAATGCCCTCGCCTGCCTCACCCTGATCAGCTATGTTTTCCAGTTACTTTCAGAAGTGCTGTATAAACGCTATCGTGAAGATAAACGCTTTGTCTTGCAGACACGCAGTGCGATTTCTTCAAAAGTGGATGAAATGCAGCTGAATTCAGGTCAAGCGGCTGAACGTCTGGCACAGCAGCTGATCGCACGTGAAAGTGCAGTGCATGTACCGAATTTCTTACTTAAATCTATTTCTGATCACTATGAACTGGTCAGCATGCCAAACCCGACCAACGTCTTGACCCGTCATGCGTTCGTAATGAATGGGATGGATGCCGAAATGGCGGAGCTCGCGCAAAGCTTCCGAACCGATATCCTGAAATCGAAACAATCTAAAGCCTCTTAAAGTTTTAGATTGAACAAGCCCGACATAATGTCGGGCTTTTTTTATTCGCACGTTAGATCTTTTGTGCTGCTTTTTGTATCAAATATTGTTGTGCATTATGTGCTGCTTCACCCACTGCAGGCTGTACTTTATGCCAAGTACCGTTGCCTTGTAACTTCCATGCATTTTGGTTGTCTTGCAAATAATTAAGCAAACCATGTTTTAAAATACGTTGTTTAATTTTCGCATCAAAAATAGGGAAACAGGTTTCCACACGGGAGAATAAATTCCGTCCCATCCAATCGGCACTTGCACAGTAGAGTTTGTCTTGCCCCGCATGACGGAAATAATACACACGGGTATGTTCTAAGAAACGTCCCACAATTGAACGCACATGGATCTGCTCAGACAATTCTGCAATCTGTGGAATCAAACAGCAAATTGAACGAATAATTAAATCGACTTTAACACCAGCTTGCGAGGCACGATACAGGGCAGTAATCAACATGGGTTCAGTCAACGCATTAACTTTAATGATGATGTGCCCTTGTTGACCTTGTTGGGTATATTCAATTTCTTGTTCAATAAGTTTTAGCAACTCACTATGTAAGGTAAATGGGGCGTGTAACAGGCATTTTAATTTTGCCATTTTACCCATACCGGTGAGCTCCTGGAACATCAAGTGCACATCTTCACAGATGTCATGATGCGTCGTCATGAGCCCATAGTCGGTGTACATTTTGGCATTGCCCGCATGATAATTGCCGGTACCTAAATGCACATAACGACACAGTTCCTGATGTTCACGGCGTACGATCAAAATCATTTTGGCATGTGTTTTATAGCCTACAATGCCATATACCACCACCGCACCTGCTTCTTGCAGAATATTGGCCACCATAATATTCGATTCTTCATCAAAACGGGCACGTAACTCAATCACGGCTGTGACTTCTTTCCCATTACGCGCAGCTTCCGCCAGGACTTGAACAATTTCTGAATCTGGGCCACTACGGTATAAAGTTTGCTTAATGGCCAAGACATTTGGGTCATTGGCAGCATCTTTCAACATTTGAATCACTGGCTGAAAAGAATCAAAGGGATGATGTAGCAGTACATCTTGTTTTTTCAGTGTGTCGAAGATCGTATGTTTTTTTCTTAATACTTTCGGAATCACAGGATTAAAAATCGGATATTTCAATTCTGGTCGATTAAAACTCATCGACATACGTGGCAGATTGATCGGGCCACTGATTTTATAGAGTTGACGTGTATCGAGATCGAACTCATTGAGCAAATAATCAATAATACTTTGTGGACAATCATCTTCGATTTCTAAACGTACCGCACGGCCAAACCGCCGTGATGAAAGCTCATCTTTCAATGCCACCGCCAAATCATCCACGTCTTCGGCAAGGACTAAATCGGCATTACGTGTGACACGAAATGCATAACACCCCGTCGCTTTCATGCCAGGAAATACATCACTGATGTGCTGTTGAATAATCGCAGTCAGGAAAATCTGTTCTTGTTCATTGCCGGCCACTTCTTTGGGTAAACAAATTAAACGCGGCAAAGAACGTGGTGCTGGCACAATCGCCAATTCAATTGAGCGGCCAAAAGCATCGCGCCCTTCTAAACTCACAATGAAGTTCAGGCTTTTATTCACCAATCGTGGAAATGGATGCGAAGGATCTAGACTAATCGGCGTTAATACCGGCTTTACCTGGCGAGTAAAATAGTCCTGAATCCAAGCTTTATGCTTATGCAAGATATCTTGATACTGAATGTAATGAATACCTTGGCTTTGTAACTGCGGCAAAATCGTATGATTTAAAATATCGTATTGTTGTTGCACCGCTTGATGAATCACCTTAGACAAGTCCTCAAGCACTTGTTCTGTTGGAATCGCATCAGGCGTACGTGTCAGTGCATTTAAGTCGAGCTGCTTCATTAAGCCTGCAACTCGAATTTCAAAAAACTCGTCTAAATTACGCGAAAAAATAATGAGAAAATTCAAACGCTCAAGTAAAGGTAAACTTGGATTCATGGCCTGAGCCAAAACGCGTTGATGAAATTCAAACAAGGATTGCTCGCGATTAAAATATGTCGCCGATGTGTGTTGAAAATTTGTCATGATAGGGATGCTGTCTAAAACAGTCTGATTGTGTCGCCTCTGTAGCCGGCATGTTAGGTCGGCTTTATGACGATTATGTTACACCCAGCTGCTTTAGTGCCCATACAGAGCAAAAAACACCCCGTATCACTTTGAAAAAAATAAAAAAATCAGCTTAAGATTTCGGTTGGTCAACTGGACTTTGGATTTTTTGACGTGCCCAATAGGTCGCGAGTATGGGCCCTGAAATATTGTGCCATAAACTGAAAATCGCACTTGGCACAGCTGTCATTGGTGAAGCAGCAAAATGTGTTGCTGCCAGCGCGACACCCAAACCAGAGTTCTGCATCCCGACTTCAATCGATACCGCGCGGCAATCAATTTCCTGGAGCTTAAAGATACGAGCAGCCCAGTAGCCAAGTAAATAACCCAAGCCATTGTGTAAGGCGACGATGCCTAAAATCATTAAACCGGACTCCAGAATCTGGGTTTTACTGCCTGCAATAATTGCAGCCACAATCGCAACAATCGCCACCACTGACACGACCGGCATAACCTGGATATACGCTTCAACCTTAGTTTTAAGAATAGCCCGTACAATCAGGCCCAACACAATCGGAAACAAGACCACCTGTAGAATTGACACCAGTATCGACATGGCATTGATCTCAATCCACTGGCTGGCCAACAGATAAAATACTGCTGGAGTCAGTAATGGAGCGAGTAAGGTCGATACCGAAGTACAGGCCACCGATAAAGCGGTATTACCCTTGGCCATATAGGTAATCACATTCGATGCCGTTCCGCCCGGGCAGCAACCCACCAGAATCACGCCTATCGCAATTTCTGCAGGGAGCTGAAACAGCTGACACAGTAGAAAAGCCAGGCCTGGCATCACCACAAACTGGGCGACGACACCAATCGCCACGGCTTTCGGACTTTGCAGAACACTTTTAAAATCGCCCACGGTCATGGTCATACCCATGCCGAACATGATGATGCCCAACATCCACGGAATATAAGCTCTCAACCAGACAAAAGCTTCAGGGACCAGCAAGGCAATGCCAGAAAAGAGCATGACCCATAGTGCAAAGGTCTTTTGAATAAATTGTGTGAAGCGTAGTAATGCTGACATGTGGTCAATCCAGGTGTCATAAAAGAAATATGCCGTGGCAGTCAGCACTGTCCACGGCTATTGAATTCAGCAGCTTAGCATACTCATTTAGAGGCAAGTTTTTGCAATAAAGGTTTAAGCAGCTTGAATGATGTCTTTCATATAAATACGCTTCACGCCTTGAGCCAGCATGTCCTGCCAGGCATGTTGCAGCGAACCATTCAGGTCAATGCCCTTAGTCGCATCTGAAATAACAAAGGTTTGAAAGCCCAGCTTACGTGCATCTATCGCGGTCCAGGCCACACAGAAGTCCGTCGCAATGCCTACAATAAATACCGTATCAATACCACGCTCTCGTAAATAACCCGCCAGACCGGTACTGGTCTTTTGGTCCGCTTCCATAAAGGCAGAGTAGCTGTCGATATGCGGATGAAAGCCTTTACGGATGACCAGCTGTGCCTGTGGCAGATCCAACTCAGGATGCAGCTCTGCATCTTCAGTGCCTTGCACACAATGGCTAGGCCACAGGACTTGCGGACCATACTCCAGCTGAATCATCTCAAAAGGTGTTTTACCAGAATGGTTTTCGGCAAAGGAAATATGATTTTCTGGATGCCAGTCCTGAGTCAGTACAATATTGTCAAAATATGGTCCCAATCGGTTGATATTCGGAATAATCTGATCGGCATGTGCCACAGCCAGATTACCTCCCGGAGTAAATCCTCGTTGTATATCCACCACAATCAGTGCCGCATTCTGCATCCTTTTCATCCCTTGAAAGCTAAGTTTATGTCCAAGCATAGCCTAAAACTGGAGAATATTTTTAGCCCTTTAGGTAAAAATACATGTCTCGGCATTCTGCCAAAACTCCTCCTCCATTCAGCAGATGGCTATCCTGCAAAACATGGCTAAAAATGACCTTAAGTTAAGAAAGTTAAATAAAAAAAAAGCCCGCTCAATGCGGGCTTTTTTTTATTTATGCAGTGCTGTTCATCTTACGAACCAATAACAACATCGCAATCGCTGAAATGATGATACATGGAATCGCTGCTGAGATTACACCTGCTGCACCATAACCCGCGGTGAGTAATGCGCCCGCAATTGCTGGCCCAAGCATTGCGCCTACACGACCTACAGCTGACGCAACCCCAATACCTGTGCCACGAACTTCAGTTGGGTAAACGATACCACCAAATGCGTAGAGTACACCTTGACAACCAATCACGAATGAACCAACCAATGCTGAAGCCATGTACATTTGAATTAATGAACCTGCAGCGTTCAGTGCTAATAGTCCTGCCAAGATACCACCGTACATCAACAGAATGACGTAGGCTTTTTTCCAACGGTCTGTTAATACACCTAGAATTACGGTACCTACAGTTGCACTCACCATGAAGTAGAACTGCGCAGTTGCACCTTCTTTACGTGTGAAGCCAAGCTCTTGGAACAATGAAGGCAACCAGCTCAACATGATGTAAACCACCATCAATGTGAAGAAGTAGCACACCCAAATGAATAAAGTACGACCTAGATTTTTTGAGTTAAACAAATCTTTGAATGAACCTTGTGTGTCAACTGTATCTGCTGGCGCATTGTTCGCTTTGTCTTTTGCTTTTAAATATTCTTTAGATTCAGGTAACAAGAACAGCATCACGGGAATCACAATGATTGGTAACAAACCACCGAGGTAGAAAATATTTTTCCAGTCAGAACCAAACTCTGTACTTGCAACCAAAGATAAGATCGCTGCACCCACTGGCATACCACAGTACATCAAGCCTACCGCACGACCACGGTTTGCAGGCGATACTGCTTCAGATGCAAGTGTAATCAGAATTGGCATCGCAGCACCTAGACCAGCACCAGCAAGGAAACGCACTGCCAATAATGAGTTAAAGCTATTTACCCATATCGTACATAATGTGAATACTGCAAAGATTGCAGTAGACCAAATTAAAACTGTTTTACGACCGATACGGTCTGCAATACGCCCACCAACCAGTGCACCAGGCAATAGACCCAGAATCCCTGCACTAAAAAACACACCCAATTGCGAGCTATCGAGACCAAAATGCTCACGAATACCCGCTGCTGCAATACCAGCCGCCTGAATATCTAAGCCTTCAATCACGGCGATCAGGAAACAGATCCCTACCGTGACTATCGCATGCTTATTGTCTGATTTTTCCATTGGAGTATCCTTGTTCAATCAGCGTTCAAATAGAGCCGTCATCATCTATGAGACCGAAGTCGGATTTAACTACCAATAAGTTGAACGTTTTACTAGGATATACCCAAACAAGGTTGGATTCCGTTGTTTGGAATGAATTATCAGAAAGTCGCAAAAACAATTATTGCCATTACTAAAAAATTCCTGTTTAAAGGTTTAAGGCTTACAGATCAACTTAAAAAATTCAACACTCAATAAATAACTGAAAATTAATTAATATTTAAAAAGAATTATTAGAGGGGTTTTAATGCATTTTCAGTGATGACCATCCCTGTATTATTGATATGTTTTAGCTATTGAATAATTATTTATAAATCTTAACAAATCTCTTAACTATTTGAGTTTTCAATGTAATCAATTATTTAAATAGTCAGCTAAATGGTGACTCTATTTCAGAGTCTGATTATCTAAACTGTATAAAAATAAGACTCTTTCCTTATAGTTTTACGAGAAGCTTCATTCTTTTTATTACTTGCTTGTTATGACAGAGCTTTGTATAAAGAATTAAGTGGCTTTCAGCAAAGCATATTGTTCTTATGCTGCTGATCAGTCATAATTTGCATACGCAATATTCGATTCAGCGCAAATGCATTGAATTTGCTACAAATCAAAATACAAACCCATCCCAATTTATGTTTTCTCAATCTCTTCGGATGGACAAATAGGATAGTTTTTTAAAATGACTCAGCAAGCACAGACCATTCAGGGTTCCATTGTCGCAATCGTCACCCCTATGTTTGAAGATGGCAGCGTAGATTGGAAGGGTCTCGAGAAGCTCGTTGAGTGGCACATTGCAGAGGGAACCAACAGCATCGTAGCTGTAGGTACAACAGGCGAAGCATCAACGCTGAGCATGAGCGAACACACGCAAGTGATCAAAGAAATCATCCGTGTTGCCAACAAACGAATTCCAGTTATTGCCGGCACAGGCGCAAACTCAACACATGAAGCCATTGAACTGACTCAGGAAGCCAAAGACCTGGGCGCAGATGCTGCCCTGCTGGTGACTCCATATTACAACAAGCCGACTCAAGAAGGCCTGTATCAGCACTATAAAGCGATTGCTGAAGCAGTAGACCTGCCACAGATCCTGTACAACGTACCAGGCCGTACCGGTGTGGACATGTTAAATGAAACTGTCATTCGTCTGGCAGATATTCCGCAAATCGTCGGTATCAAGGATGCGACAGGTGATGTTGAACGTGGTGCCGCACTCATCGCAGGCTTACAAAGCAAAGACATGACCGTGTATTCTGGTGATGATGCAACGGCGTACCAGCTCATGGCACATGGTGCAAAAGGTAATATTTCTGTGACTGCCAACATTGCACCAAAAGTCATGAGTGAAGTGTGTACTGCTGCCATTGCCGGTGATGCTGCTCGTGCTGAAGAGCTGAACGCTCAGGTTGCAAATTTACACAATATTTTATTTTGCGAATCGAATCCAATTCCTGTGAAATGGGCACTCCATGACATGGGCCTTATCGGTACAGGTATTCGCCTGCCGTTAACACCACTTGCAGAACAATATCGCGCTCCGCTTCATGAAGCACTTGCTGCAGCGGGCGTCATTAAATAAGAGCACAATACTATGCAATTACGTTTAGGACTTATCCTTGCCCTTTCAGCATTCAGTTTAGCGGGTTGTAGTTCAATGGCCTTTAAAAATGGCACGTTAGACTACAAGGACACAACTACGCTAGAGCCTCTGCAATACCCTGAAGGTGCTATGGTTCGTCCTGCAACGCCATTGTATCCTGCTCCGACAGTAGATCCGCTTGCGATTGAACATGCACCAAAACTGGAAAATGAGCGTGGTAACCGTTTTGCCCTGCCACGCCCTTCTGCTGAGCCAGTTCGTTCAACTCAAACGGATGAAACTGTTACAGATATAACGGGAAAGCCACAGCTGGTGATGGATGGAAATCAAAATCCGTTGCTCAAAATTGATGGAAATGCTGCTACAATATGGCAATATACTCTTGCCACGCTCAGCAGCCTTAACCATTCCATCGTTGGTCAAAGCAAAGATCGTTACCAGGTAACGATTCAGGTCGATCAGCAGACCTATGTTTTAAGACTCTCTCCTGCAGGTTCGAGTAACACCCTGGCTGTGTTTAATCCTGATAACAGTTTTGCCGACCGCGAAAAAGCAGCAGAACTGTTAAACCAGATTTACCAAAATTGGCCAGCCTAGACATTTTCTAGGTATTTTTTTTTGTAGAAGGTTCCCTCATGTTAAAACAAACCTTGCTCTATACTGGTAAAGCGAAATCTGTCTATACAACAGACAGTGAAGACCACCTGATTTTAGTTTTTCGTGACGATGCGTCAGCATTTAATGGCGAAAAGATCGAACAACTGGATCGTAAAGGTAAGGTGAATAACCGTTTTAACGCCTTCATCATGGAAAAGTTAGCAGCTGCTGGCATTGAAACTCATTTTGAGAAATTGCTAACACCAAATGAAGTACTGGTTAAGAAACTTCAAATGATTCCTGTAGAGTGTGTGGTACGTAACTATGCTGCGGGTTCTTTATGCCGTCGTCTTGGTGTTGAAGAAGGTAAAGAGTTAACACCTCCTACATTCGAATTGTTCTTTAAAGATGATGCTCTTGGCGATCCAATGGTAAACGAATCTCAAGCGATTGCTTTAGATTGGGCAACAGCTGAACAACTGGCAAAAATGAAAGAACTGACTTACCAAGTGAACGAAGTGCTTAAAGCATTATTCGAAGCGGGTAATATGCTTCTGGTTGACTTTAAACTTGAATTCGGTGTGTTCCACGACCGTATCGTACTGGGTGATGAATTCTCTCCAGACGGTTGCCGTCTATGGGACAAAGACACCAAGAAAAAACTGGACAAAGACCGTTTCCGCCAAGGCCTAGGCGGCGTGGTTGAAGCGTATGAAGAAGTTGCTGCACGTTTAGGTATTGATTTAGACAATATCTAATCTGTCGATAACAGATTCAAAAAACCGGGCTGAATGGCTCGGTTTTTTTATTTTTATACACTTGCAAATCATCAGTTTAAAAATCATTTCCGTGTCACCACATGAAATTTTGCTTATTTTTAGGTAGCATTACCCCATCTGTCCAATTTGCCATCGGCTTAGGATGAGATCCTTCGACTTATCAGGAACATTGCATGATGTATAAAATTGATGAACTTACCCGTCTGGGCCAAGGATGCTCAAAAATTGTTTTTCAGCACCCCGAGCAAGATGACAAGATTATCAAGATCATGAATCCGGATCGTGTGGATCTCGATGGTGGCTGGAAAGGTCATGGCAAGATCAAGCGCCAGTTGTCTCAAGGGGCGTATAAACAGTTCCGCCGTGAACTATTGCAATACTTACAGCTCTGTAAAAATCACTATCAACACAACCAGTTTGAGTTCCCCGTTGAAACTCCATATGGCTTTGTTCAGACCGATAAAGGTTTGGGGCTAGTCGTTGAAAAAATTATCAGCCCAAATGGCAGAGGAATTACCCTGCACGAGCTTTGTCGTGAAAAACAATTTACTGAGAAACATGCACAGGCTTTGGATATCTTCTTCGATCAGTGTTGTGACCTGCATATTGTCTATGGTGAAGTGAATATTGCTGGCATCATGTATACCGAACAGCGTAATAATAAGCCTGAATTTGTTCTGGTTGATGGCATGGGTGAAAAACTGCTCATTCCATTACGTGCCATGAGCAAGCGTATCAATGCTAAAAATGTGCGTAAAATCGAGGCTAAAATTAAGGCTCAAATGCAACGGCTACTCCAAGCTTAATTTCTAATCTTTTTTTTGAGCTGAACGACTCAGTTATTCACTTTATTTCTTAAGCGCTTACTACCCCTAAACTCCTTTCATAAGGGATATAGGCTGGGCTTTTCCGTATATTTTATGTTACATTACGGTTAAAAATTCTCCCATTATTCTATTCAGGTCCCCATGATGTATCAACTTACTGATCTTACCCTTTTGGGCAAAGGCGGTTATAAACTGGTTTATCAGCATCCAACTGATGAAAGTAAAGCCATTAAAGTGATGAACCCAAACCGCATCAATGAGGACGGTGAATGGGCACATCTCGGCCGTTTTAAACGTGGGCATGCCCAAGGTGTATATAAGCAGTTCCGCCGTGAGTTATTGCAATATCTACAACTCTGCAAAAATCACTATAAGCACAATACTTTTAGTTTCCCGATTGAAACACCCTATGGCTTTGTAGAAACAGATCAAGGCTTAGGACTGGTTGTCGAGAAAATTATCAGCCCGAATGGTAAAGGCATGACCCTGCACGAACTCTGCCGTACGGGTGAGTTTAATGATACACATGCCAAAGCACTGGATGAATTCTTTAATGCCTGCTGCGATCTGCATATTGTGTATGGCGAAGTGAATATTGCCGGCATTATGTACAGTGAAAAGCGTAGTGGCAAACCGGAGTTTGTGCTGGTTGATGGCATGGGAGATAAACTGTTTATCCCGCTACGTGCCATGAGCAAATCTCTGAATGCCAAGAATGTGCGCAAGATTGAGGGTCGCATCCGCCATAAAATGGATGAACTGCTGCAGTCTGCTCAGCAGAATCAAATCGAAAACCGGGCTGCCTAGCTCGGTTTTTTTATCGCCTGCCACAATCATCGAAAAAACGAATTCTATTAATAAAAATGACCGTTTTTACATCTGTGGTTAAAGCTCTTAAAATCATTTCTATAGCGGACAAGGTCAGGGTCTTAGACGTTATTTTCACTAGACCTGCCAACCAGAATTTTTCTCTACTCTCTAGGATGTATCTCCCCAAGGACATCCTATTTGTAGCCCGGTTCTCCCTGAACTGGGCTTTTTTTTTGTATCCCTGCCCTATTTCTAAAAAAGTGATGTGCTTGCTACTGAGTTCAATCCAAGTTGACAATACAACTCTCGCCAGGGAAACCAATAAAAATGGACACCTAAAAGGATAAGTAGTAGATGTCCGTAGAAATTTTTATTGCTGCTGTTGCTGTTGTTGCCAGCGACGTTGCTGTAAACGTTCTCCCTCAACCTCACGTTTATTCCGTGCCGACTCGTATAGCCTGGTTCCTTTCAGTTCCGGCGGCATATAATCCTGTAGTACAAAGTGTTCCGGATAATTATGCGGATACAGATAGTCCACACCATAGCCCTGCTCTTTCATCAGCTTGGTCGGTGCATTACGTAAATGTAGAGGGACCGGCAGATTAGAAGTTTTATCTGCCAGTTCCATAGCCTTATTGATGGCCAGATAGGTGCTGTTGCTCTTGGCACTGGTGGCCAAGTAAACTGCACATTGTCCCAATATAATCCGGCATTCCGGCATTCCAACGGCCTGAACGGAACGGAAGCATTCCCCCGCCAACAACAATGCGTTTGGATTGGAGTTACCAATATCTTCAGATGCTGCAATCAGCATACGGCGTGCAATAAAGACTGGATCTTCACCACCCTTTAACATCCGTGCCATCCAGTACAGCGCCGCGTCCGGATCACTGCCACGAATCGATTTAATAAAAGCAGAGACCAGATCATAATGCTGTTCACCAGACTTGTCATAGCGGGCAATATTTTGCTGCGCTACTTTTACCACCACAGCGTTCGTGATGATATTTTCCATATCCGGCTCAAAAGTACTGGCAACCAGATCTAATAGGTTAAGTGCCTTACGTGCATCGCCTGCAGCAAACTGAATCAGGGCATCAAATTCTTCAATCTGGATATGACGTTCCTGCAGAAAGTTATCGGATTGAATGGCCTGAATAAGTAAGGTCTCAATCGCCTCAGCACTTAAAGCATTTAGGCTATAAACCTGACAACGTGACAACAAGGCACTGTTGACTTCAAAAGATGGATTTTCGGTGGTGGCACCAATCAGGGTGATCTTGCCCTTTTCGACCGCATTTAACAGGGCATCCTGCTGAGATTTATTAAAACGGTGAATCTCATCAATAAATACCACGGGGGTCAGCAGATCACCACCGTCCGCTATCACTTCACGGAGTTCTTTCACCCCGGTATTTAATGCAGACAGGCTGACAAAGGGCCGATCCACTGCCTGTGCCAGTAACAGTGCAATTGTGGTTTTACCTACACCAGGTGGACCCCAGAAAATGATAGACGGTAAATGTCCCTGATCAATCATCTGACGTAAAGGTGCATTTTCACCGAGCAGATGATCCTGCCCAATAATTTCCCTGAGGTCACGTGGCCTCAAACGTTCAGGAAGAGGGATATGGCTGTCTGACATTTTATAATGGGCTCACTTTTAATCTGTTGGCATTCTAGCATTAGCTGTTTTTAATTCCGAATATGAAGTTAGTCTACCTTCCGTCTCTGTACCGACATATGACAGTATTTTTTATCATTTCAAGTGAATTAGACCTTGCACCTTCATACAAATTTGATCATATTCTGTTTAGATCAGCTAGTGCTGAATTAATGTTCTTTTATTCTAATAATAGATAAGTGGGTCCGAGGTTAGATCAAATAAAACCTCTGTATCGGTGAATACATGCAATTTGATAAGCAGAATTTGGACGCATTTGCCCGGGTTGAATCACCGGATTCTTTACACTCGAACACTTTCAGGTCGACTACTGACCCAGAGCTGTCACATATCCAGCATTTTGCCGATGCCCTCCCTCAACCCATGTGGTTGCAGACTCGGGATGAAATTGAATATTTTAATACAGCCATGCAGGACTATCTTGGGATTGACCTGAATCAGCACGGCCGGGAACACTGGCAACAGTTTATTCATCCTGAGGATTTATCTAATTTCATTAGCGAATGGCATACTGCACTGAATAAACGTCAGAATGCAGAATTCCAATGCCGGATCCAGAAACCGGATCAGTGTTATCACATGTGTCTGCTGAACATGAAGTTTCATTATTCAGCGGATAGCCTGCTGTACTGGGCCATCACCCTGACCGATGTGCATGATTATTTTGAAATCCAGCAACAACTTTCTCAGATGATTGCTACCCAGCAAAATATGCTGGATGCGAGCCTAGACTGTATTAAAATCATCACGCCAGATGGCAAATTGAGCCATGTGAACCGTTCAGGCCGACAGGCTTTGGGACTGTCTGAAAGCGAACAGCAGTTTGGTATGTCCTGGCTGAATCTGCTGCCTGCCGAAGTGCGTCCATCTGGCAGGCGTGCGCTCAAGCGTGCTGCCCAAGGCATGAATGCCCGTTTTGCAGGTATTAGCCAGCTAGAGAATCAAGCGCCAGAGTATTGGGATAATTTACTTACTCCAATAGTGGATGAGCACAATGTGACTCGACAAATCCTATGCGTTTCACGAAATGTTAGCCAGCAAAAACGGGTTGAAACACGACTGAAAGCAGTGACGGAAATTGATGAACTGACTGGGCTGTATAACCGCCGTACCTTCTATAAACAGTTTAAACGTACCCTGTTCAAGGCACGGCAACAACAGAGCCAAGCAGGATTGCTTCTCATCGATCTGGACTATTTCAAGCATATTAATGATACCTTAGGGCATATCGCCGGCGACCATCTTTTACATGTCCTGGGTGAACGCTTCCAGAATAATCTTGGTCCTGAAACCATCGTTGCTCGTTTAGGTGGTGATGAATTTGCTGTCTTGGTTCAAAATCTTGAGCATGAATCACAGCTGTTAGAGGTGGCTAAAAAGGTCTGTCAGCAGATGGAAATGCCGATCAGTTATGCCGGTAGAATCATTAATAGTGGTATCAGTGTGGGTGGCGCAATTTATCCCCGGGATGCCATTAACAGTTCTAATTTATTAAAATGTGCCGATATCGCACTGAATGATCTGAAAAATAGTGGTCGCGGTGGTATCCGCATGTTCAGTCAGGAAATGTTTGAATCGCTGGACAAAATGACCCGTCAGCTGATTTTGGCGCGTAAAATTATTAATTCAAATCAGATTATTCCTTACTATCAACCCAAAGTACGTTTATCTGATGGTGCGGTAATTGGTTTTGAAGCCCTGCTGCGCTGGGAGGATCAGCATCATCAGATTCAGCTGCCGTCCCATATTTTCTGTGCCTTTCAGGATTATGAACTGGCCTCACGCATCAGCGAAACCATGCAGCTGAAAGTCTTTGAGGATATGACCAACTGGCTGGAACAGGGTCTAGAGATTCTCCCAATTTCGATCAACGCAGCACCCGTCGAATTCCTGCGTGATGATTATGCTGAAAAGTTATTAGAACGGCTGTCTCGCTTTGATATTCCAGTCGACAAGGTGGAACTGGAAATTACTGAACAAAGCCTGTCAGAACGTGGGGCTAATTATGTGATCCGGGCTCTGAACTTGCTAAAACAGGCTGGCATTCATATTTCCATAGATGACTTCGGTACCGGCCATTCTTCCTTGACCCGTTTGCAGGAATATCCGGTGGACTGTATCAAGATTGACCGTAACTTTGTGAAACGGCTGAATACTGACCCCTCTGCATTAGCGATTGTCAAAGCCATTACCCAGATCGGTTCCAGTATTGAGCTCGATGTGCTAGTGGAAGGTATTGAAAATACCGAGCAACTTTCTACCTTGATTAAGTGTGACTGCCAGATCGGACAAGGTTTCTATTTTTATCGGCCAATGGCAGGCAACGCAGCACAAGAATTACTGCATAGCACCGTGTGTTAGATCGAAAGTTCTAGCGCACCCAGCGCACAATATGGTCTTCCATTTCGTCTTCATCGACTTCAAGCTCACTCAAGCAGCGACCTGCAGCAGACTTGCGTGCTTTAATCACACTTTCACGTGAACCACTAATCAGATAGTGCCAAGATGGCAACTGCTTTCCTTCTGCAACTCTGCGATAGGCGCAACTGGCTGGCAACCAGTGAATCGCTGCCAATTTTTCAGGCGTAAGCTGAATACAGTCAGGAACAAACTGTAAACGGTTGGGATAATTCGAACAGCGTGCCGTTTGGCAGTCAAGCAGTTTACAGGCAACGCGTGTATAGGTGACTTCCTGAGTATCTTCATCTTCAAACTTGATGAGGCAGCAGAGCCCACAACCATCACATAATGCCTCCCATTCCTGAGGCTTCATTTGGTTCAGGGTATAGTATTTCCAGAATTCGGGACGCAAAGTATCAGTCATAACAACAGGCAGAGATGAGACAGGAGAAATCTATTATAACAGTCCTGCACCAGACAAACGTACTGTAAGCATCTGATAACTATACTCACACGATTACTAACCATTAGACAGATTATCAACAAAAGACGAACAGTTTGAGGAGTTTATTGTCCCTATACTGATTTTGAGAATAAAAACACATGGAGATTCAAAGATGTTTCGTTGGGCTATTATATTCGCTGTTATTGCATTAATTGCCAGTCTGCTCGGTTTTGGTGGAGTAGCCGGTCTATCTAAAGATTTCGCGATTATTCTGTTGGTGATTGCGGTCATTCTTGCAATTGTTGGCTTCTTGTCCCGCGGTAAGGTCTAGAGTAACGGATCTTGTCATGACTCAAAGCCATCTAATGATGGAATAAGAAGTAAAAAATAAGAGCTCAATGGCTCTTATTTTTTTATATGAATTTTATGGTTTAAGATGTCGCGGTCGGAAGCCGGTCAAGACCAATGCAAGCAGGTAAACTGCAACTCCGACAATGCATAGCCCGATGACTTCAGCCACGCGGATCCATTGTGATACATCACCATTATACCAGGTCAGTGCATACGCCAGCGCTGCGATCATGGCAAAGTTGGCAAAACCAAACTGCAACATGAGCTTTTTCCAGTGGCCACCAAAGCGGAAAATATCACGCTTATGCAGATAGAAATATAGCATTCCGGCATTTACCAAAGCGGAACCTGAAGAGGCTAAAGCCAATGCCATGTGTTCCGCCTCCCAGTCAATCAGCTTGAAGAATCCAATAAAGATGACGTTCAAAATCGCATTGGCAGCTACTGCAATCAAACCGACACGTACCGGTGTTCTGGTATCTTGCTGGGCATAAAAACCTGGTGCAAAAACTTTAATCAACATGAATGAAATCACGCCAGCACTCATACATTGCAGTGCCATTGCCGTCATCTGGGTATCTTCCAGATCAAACTGACCACGTTGGAACAGTGCCTGAATGATCGGCGTAGAAAGCATGAACAGTGCAATACTGGCCGGTAGGCCGACCATCACAATCACTTTCGCTGCCCAGTCGATCATGCTGCGGAATTTGGCCTGATCCTGCTCGGCATGACGTGCCGACAGAGATGGCAGAATCACGGTACCGATCGCCACGCCAATCAAGCCCAATGGCAATTCTGTCATACGTTCAGCACTGTAAAGCCAGGACACCGAACCATCCTGCATAAAGGATGCCCAGATGGTATTAAGTAACAGGTTAATCTGCGTCACCGAAACACCAAATAGCGCTGGCAACATCAGTTTCATGATGCGGTCTACACCTTCATGCTTGAAATCAACTTTTGGTGGAATCAGCAGTTTCTTGCGCCATAATTCCGGGATCTGAATCGCCAGTTGCAAAGCACCGGCAATCAATACTGCCCAGCCTAATGCCATGATCGGCTCAGCCATGTGCGGGGTAAGCCACAATGCGCCAGCAATCATTGCCACATTCAAAAGCACCGGTGCAAAAGCAGGTGTAGTGAATGAACCGTAGCTGTTCAGGATACTGCTGGCAAAAGCCGTCAGCGACATAAACAGCAGATAAGGAATGGTCAGGCGGAACATGTCTGACGCCAATGCGAACTTCTCAGGGTCTGCATGGAAGCCCGGTGCATAGACATAAATAATGGCAGGTGCAGCTACCATCGCCACAAAGGTCAGCAGACTCATAACGGTAGACAGGCAGCCAAATACCCGGCTAATCAGGATCTGCACCTCGGCATGCGTGCGTGTCGTTTTATATTCGGTCAGTACCGGGATAAAAGCCTGTGAAAAAGCCCCTTCCGCAAACAGACGCCGGAAGAAATTGGGAATACGGAATGCGACCACGAAGGTATCGAAGTCCTTGCCTGCACCAAAGACATTGAGCAGTACAATATCCCGGACCAGACCCAGTACCCGTGACAACATGGTCATCGCACTGACAATGACGGTCGAACGCCACAGCGCCATACTGTTCACCTAATGTTTAAATTTTGCCTATTGTAATGAAACTTCTGACAGAAGTTCATTGCTTTATCACATTCCTATTCAGGTATTGATGTATTTTTATAATGATGCAATTGTTCACGGAATGCGGCCCAGTTGAAATGTAGGCCTGGATCAGTTTTACGTCCCGGCGCAATATCAGAATGTCCGGCAATGTGCTGCTGAATTTTTGGATAATGAGCTTGCAAACAGGCAGTTACCTGTACCAGCGCATCGTACTGTGCCTGTTCAAATGGAAGGTCATCGCTGCCTTCAAGCTCGATGCCGATAGAATAATCATTGCATTCTTTCTTCGCGAGATAGGTCGAACGACCTGCATGCCAGGCACGGTCATTAAAATTAACAAACTGCAGCACTTCCCCATTACGCAGGATCAATAAATGGGTAGAGACTTGCATGCCCTGAATGGTCTGAAAATAGGGATGCACCGACCAGTCCAGCTGATTCTGGAAAAACTGCTCGATATAACCACCACCAAATTGGGATGGCGGCAGGCTGATGTTATGTACCACGATCAGCTGAATCTCGGTATTTTCCGGACGCTGGTTAAAGTTGGATGAGGGAATCTGGCGTGCACCGATGAGTTGTCCATCCTTCACATGAAACGCAGGTGCTTGTTGCATAAAAACTTTCCTATCCCCAACTAAAATGACTGCTGCATAATGCAGCTGGCTTAATGCTAAAACTTTCGCATCCAAATCTCAATTCGGCGGTGATGAGTATGCGAAAAATCGCTCATTTTTATGTAACAGTGCTAATATAACGCGCAATTTTCACGGCTTAATAAAGATACGGAAATACTCATGAGCATATCTCAAGCTTTGCTAGAACAGTCGATTCAGATCAATATTCAACAGGCGCTGGCAGAAGACATTGGTGATGGCGACATCACTGCCCTGCTGACCCCTGAAGATGAACAGGCTACTGCCACCATCATTAGCCGTGAAGATATGGTACTGGCTGGACAACCTTGGGTGAATGCTCTGATTCAGGCCTATGATCCAGAAGTTGAAGTGATCTGGCTGAAGAATGACGGTGAACTTGTCCAGGCCAATGAGGCCTTCCTGAAACTGGCAGGTTCTGCGCGTAGCCTGCTCACTGTAGAACGTCCGGCACTGAACTTTGTGCAAACTTTGTCTGCGGTTGCGACCAAAACAGCAAGCTATGTAAAAGAGCTGGAAGGTCTTCATACCAAGTTATTAGATACGCGTAAAACCATTCCAGGCCTGCGTATCGCACAGAAATATGCCGTCGCAATTGGTGGTGGTCAGAATCATCGTCTGGGTCTGTTTGATGCCTTTTTAATTAAAGAAAATCACATCATGGCGGCTGGTGGAATCACCCAAGCGATTGCCAAGGCACATCAGATTGCACCCGGCAAGCCGGTAGAAGTTGAAGTTGAAACCTGGGATGAGCTGAATCAGGCTCTTGAAGCTAAAGCAGATATCGTGATGCTGGATAACTTTAGCCAACAACAAATGATTGATGCCGTAAAGCATGTAGCAGGTCGTTGCAAACTGGAAGCTTCGGGCAATATTACGATTGAGAATTTGCGTGAAGTAGCAACTACAGGTGTAGATTACATTTCTATGGGCGTTCTCACCAAGGACGTGAAAGCAGTTGATTTATCAATGCGTTTTAATGCCTAGATTTTGCTAAACACGCGGTAGAAGAAGGGTGCGAAGCACCCTTCTTTTATTTTTCGATTTTTTTGCGCAGTTTTTGCACAAAAAAATAATAGAGATGAATGAAGTGATACTTGGGTGTGATTACTAATTGGTATTTTGTCCTGCTGGTGCAGAAGCACCATCCCGATCTGCATCACGGGAATTATTATCACAGGCGGCAAGACCAAGAACTGTACAAACTGAAAGTGCCATGAAGAATATTTTCATACTTTGACCCTCTATATTTGAGTAGATTAAAAATCATCTCTCGAAATACAGCGATACAGTAGGCAGGTCCTGTTCAATTTTTGTGAGACAATGTTGAAGCCTAAAACAGCCATAAAAAAACGCATCCGAAGATGCGTTTTTTACCAGAAGATTACCAGCCCAAAGCTTCTTGCTGTTTCTTGATCAGCTCCTGGATGCCCTTCTCCGCCATTTCCAGCATGTCATTGCATTGGCTACGGGTAAATGGCTTGTCTTCCGCAGTGCCCTGAATTTCAATAAATTCACCCACTTGCGTCATCACGACATTCAGGTCAGTCTGGCAGTTAGAATCTTCTTCGTAGCAAAGATCCAGTAATACTTCATCTTTGAAAATACCCACAGAAATTGCAGCAACCAGACCTTTGAGTGGGTCCTGCTTGATTTTTTTCTTCTCAAGCAACACATTCATCGCATCGATGAGTGCGACTGCAGCACCGGTAATAGAGGCTGTACGGGTACCGCCATCCGCCTGGATCACATCACAGTCGATAGTAATCGTGTTTTCACCGAGTTTTTTCAGGTCCACCATAGCGCGTAGGCTACGGCCGATCAGACGCTGGATTTCCTGAGTACGGCCACTCTGTTTGCCACGTGCCGCTTCACGGTCACTACGAGTATGTGTTGAACGTGGCAGCATGCCATATTCTGCGGTTACCCAGCCTTGGCCCTGACCTTTCAGGAAACGGGGTACCGAGTTATCAATGCTGGCAGTACAAAGCACTTTAGTATGACCAAATTCAACCAATACTGAACCTTCCGCATAACGTGTGTAGTTGCGGGTAATTTTGATGTCACGTAATTGATCTAATGCTCGCTGGTCGATACGCATAATAAGTCCTGCTTTGACTGAAAAATAATTGCGGCTCAGTATAGCAGAAGCCTCTGCCAAGATTGCCCAGCCCTTGGCATGATTTACAAAATCAATCGGTTTTGTTCGATCAAAATACAAAATCAGATCATTTAAATGGCACTGTGTGATTGCTTATTTTTTGTTAGACTTAAAGGGAAATATCGAGAATATTTTTATGTCTTTACGTGAAGAACGCAAGCAGCAAAGTCATCAGGCGATTATTGATGCCGCACTGGTACTGAGCAGTCGTGGTCGGGCATTTAGCAATATTAGTCTGCGTGAACTTTCCCGTGAAGTAGGGCTGGTTCCAACGGCATTCTATCGACATTTTAAGGACATGCAACAGCTGGGTCTGGAATTGCTCGATCAAGTCGCTCTTAAATTAAAAAGTATCCTGAATCAGCTCGTTGATGCTTATCTACATCAGGTGCATTCAGATACTGAAACCAGTATCAGTCTGTTCTTTCAGGCAGTTGAAGAGCATTCTGAGCCCTGGTTATTTTTTAGTACCGAGCGTTGGGGTGGATCGGACTTTTTGCGAACCAGTATCGAGCGAGAATTGCAATTTTGGATTGCTGATCTGGTAGATGAGCTGGGAAATCTTTATTCCGCTCAGGGAATCGAACAGCCTCAACATTTGAAGCTGCTGATCCAAATGCTCATGGATTTATCCCTGAATTGGGCGATGGGTTGGCTGAGTATTCAGGCGCTGGCAGATGTGAATCTTAAACAAAGTCGCGCAGCAGAATTTAAAGCTCAAACTGTGATTCAGATGCAACTGCTGTTTCAAGGCATTCATGCATAAACCGCCTTCAGACAGCTAGCGTAGATATTTTCAACAATAAAAAACCTGCAGCAATGTGCAGGTTTTTTAAGATCAGGCAGAAATTATTTTGCCTTACGCTCTTTTTCTACCAGAAAATTTACCACCTGAATGACTTTGGCATCATCACCCTGAACGACATACTTACCATTCACTGTCACGGCTGGTACACCCGTTAACTGATAAGATGCTGCCAGATTTTTCGCCTGGGCGATTTTTGAAGAAATCGGGAATGATTTATAGGTGCTGTTGAACTTCGCTTCTGAAATACCATAACGGGTATAGAATTTCGCTAAGCCTGGCTGTTCAAGCAGGCTTTGGTTACGACCTTCATGAATATTATGGAACAATTGTAAATGGGCTTTTTGACGAACACCCAAGGCTTCAGACACATAATAGGCACGTGCTGCCTGTTCCCATAGTGGGTTCATTGCGGCTGGGGTACGGACAAAACGGATATCTTTAGGTAGTTGTTTCAACCAGGTCTGCATATGCGGTTCAAGTGTGTAGCAGTGACCACAGCCATACCAGAAGAATTCACGTACTTCAATTTTCCCCGGCTTTTCAACTTTGACTGGATTCGCCAGCACTTGATAGTCTTGGCCTGCTACAAAGTTGGCCATCGCACTGCCAGAAAATGCTAAAACGGATGCGGCGACAGTGCCTAAAATAAATTTTTTCATTGGAATTATGATCCTCTAAATCTTTATGATTAGCTTATGCAGATACTATAAATCAAATATGCGGCTTTCGTTTTTATTCTGTGAACTTTTTTAAGGCTTTTATCGCTTTTTTTGCAGGAAGCGCTACACTAATCAGCATTGAACTTTTTTAAAATATAACGACTTGATTGAGGTGACACCGATGTCGCAATTGAATGTTGATCCACAAGAAATTGCCAAATTTGAAGCTTTCGCAGCCATATGGTGGGATCAGCATTCCGAGTTCCGCCCTTTGCACATGATTAATCCATTACGTCTGAACTGGATTGATGAGCATGCTGGTAGCTTGAGCGGCAAGAAAGTTCTGGATGTGGGCTGTGGCGGCGGCATTCTGGCAGAAAGCATGGCACGCCGTGGTGCTGATGTGCTCGGGATTGATATGGGTGAAGCACCCTTAAATGTGGCACGTCTGCATGCCGAACAGGAAGGTGTCAGCAATATTCAATACCGTCAGGTTCCTGTTGAGCAGCTGGCAGAAGAACAGGCGGGTCAATACGACGTAGTGACCTGTATGGAAATGCTGGAGCATGTTCCAGACCCGGCTTCTATCATTCAGGCTTGCCATAAGCTGGTAAAACCAGGCGGCCATGTGTTCTTCTCCACCATTAACCGTAATCCGAAATCGTATCTGTTTGCCATTATCGGTGCGGAATATGTGCTGCGTATGCTGGCACGTGGTACCCATGACTACAGCAAATTTATCAAGCCATCTGAACTGGCACATGACATCCGTAATGCTGGCCTGAAACTAAAAGATATGACTGGTCTGCACTATAACCCGCTGACCAAACGTTACTGGTTAGCACCAAATGTGGACGTTAACTATATGGTCTACACGGTAAAAGAAAATGCCCATGGAGCTGCTGAATGAAAGCAGTTCTCTTTGATCTGGATGGCACCTTAATTGACACAGCCGCTGACTTTGTCCGCATTCTTCAGGACATGTGCCGTGAAGAAGGTCGTGAAGTAATAGCCCCAGAGCTGATCCGGACTCAGGTTTCAGAAGGTGCTCGCGCCATGGTCAAGCTGGTTTATCCAGAACTCGAGCTGGAAGATCCATTACTATTGGCTCATCGTCAGCGTTTTCTGGACCTGTATGGGGCCGATATTGCAGTAGATACTGACTTATTTGACGGCATGTATCCCCTGCTGGAAGCTTTGGAAGCACACAGTATTCCTTGGGGCATCGTTACTAATAAACCACGCTGGTTAAGTGAATCACTGCTTGCCGCATTGAATTTATCAGAGCGCTGTTCGGTACTGGTCTGTCCGGAAGATGTTGGCCGTACCAAACCAGATCCAGAACCCATGTATCTGGCAGCGAAACAGATTGATCTGGCGGCTGAAGACTGTATCTATGTCGGTGATCATCCACGTGATATCGATGCCGGACGTGCAGCCAATATGTATACCATTCTGGCGGCCTATGGTTATCTGCCCCTAGAACATAAAGACGATTTAAACGCTTGGCAGGCGGATTGTATCGCGCATAGTGTAGAAGAATTACATCAACGAATTCAGGATCTGGTTTTAAAGCCGGTACTCAGCTAAAACCCCGGTTCCGATCAGAACATTAAACTTAACAACAATAAGCAAGAAATCAGGAGGTCGTTCATGAAGTATTCAGAATATCAACCTCGCTCAGACCTGTTAAAGGATCGAATTATCCTGATCACAGGTGCCGGCGATGGCATTGGACGTGCGGCAGCAATCAGCTATGCCCTGCATGGCGCGACAGTAGTGCTGCATGGTCGTACCCTGAACAAGCTCGAAGTCATCTATGATGAAATTGAAGGTTTGGGTGCACCACGCCCAGCAATTTTGCCTTTACAGCTTTCCAGTGCGTCTGAGCGTGATTACGAGCTCCTGTTCGAGACCTTAAGTAAACAGTTTGGCCGTCTGGACGGAATTCTGCATAATGCGGGTATTCTCGGTGAACGTACTGAACTGGCAAATTATAGTCCCGGTGTCTGGGATGATGTCATGGCTGTCAACCTACGTGCGCCGTTTGTGCTAACTCAGGCCCTGCTTCCTCTGCTCGAAAAATCTGAGCATGCTTCCGTCGTCTTTACCAGTTCAGGTGTAGGCCGTCAGGTGCGTGAACGCTGGGGTGCTTATTCGGTATCAAAAATCGCTATTGAAGCAGTGAGTCAGTTATTTGCCAAAGAAAATGTACATCCAAATGTACGTTTTAACTGTATTAACCCAGGTGCAACCCGGACTGCGATGCGCTCTAAAGCCTATCCGGATGAAGATCCACTGACCTTGCCAGCACCAGAATCGATCATGCCGGCTTATCTTTACCTGATGGGCAATGACAGTCTGCATATGAATGGCCAGAGTATTGATGCGCAGGATTAAATCCTGATCGAAGTAAAGATGATTAAAAAAAGGGAGCCATGGCTCCCTTCTTTATTGCAGTTTCCAAGCGAAATAATGCATAAATCTTGCCGAAGTCCCCCTTAGTCGCATTGAGTTTCGCTAAAATTCACCCATACTACCTCTATAACAGATTTTGATTCGAGTGCAACATGACTGACTTAAACAACATCACCGTGACCACTTTGGAAGATGGCATGGTGTCGCTTCTGATTGATCAGCAACCGATTTCTGATAAATACGGCGTGAAGTTTGAAGCCAGCATTGTGGACGACATCAAAGCACTCGAAAATGGCGGCAAGCTAAAGCTATTCGAGCAGTTTATCTTTTCCCATACCGATCTGAACTTTAAACATGCCTATTACTATGTCACTGGCATTGAAAAACTGGATGATGGTTACCGTTTAGCGAAACATTTTGTGTATCGCATTAAAATTGAAAGTCAGCCGGATATCGAACATGTGATTACCAATCAGGGCAAAGCAATGACCGCTGATGATGTGCGTGCCTTTATTAATGCACATATCCAGAAGTCCCTGACTGACTATACCGATCTGAACTACGCTTACTAATCGGATTTCCAACCTTTTCTAAGAGCACGCCAAGCGTGCTTTTTTTATTCGGCCAATCTTTTATAAACAACAATAAATCGTTTTTTTATATTGTTATGATAATTTTATTCGGTTTTTCAAATCAAAGTCTGTACACTATGATGCCTGTATTCAAGATGATGACCAGATACAGGAGAGCACAGCATGGCTGACCAAAAACGTAAAATCGAGACCATTCGCCATATTGAAAGCCTACAATTATCAGATACCTTGATCCACGCTCTGGATGATGCCAATACAGCTGAATGTGTGGCTGAAGCAATCCAGTCTTTACAGGGTTTGACTGAACAATGGAACTAGTTCAAATCTGCAAATACTGAAGTGCTATTCGACTGGAATATAGGAGATAAATTGCCCTAATTGACCGGGTTTTCCTTGACCTCAAAATACATTGCCCTCAGGATAGTATCCTACAGCTTCTCAAGCGCTTAGCCTGTACAAGGCGTTCAAAAACTGCTGAAATTATGGCATAGTCATAATCTCTCTGCATTCTTTAAAGAATACATGCCTGATCTTCACAGTTTCTCTGCAATTTTTGCGTAAATTAGACCTGTAGAAAATGAACAATTGATTGAGGGTTCACCATGAAAAAGCTTTTGGTTGCTTTGACAATGTCTATCAGTGCATTAATGCTGACGAATGTTGCCAATGCTGCACCGCATTTTGATGATGAACGTCATATGGATAAACGCCAAGGTCAGGCTAAGAAATTCCGTGATCGCGCAGATAACAACCAGGAAGACCGTCGCCGCATGCGTGAAGAACGTGGGGTGAAGCGTTTACAGCAAATGAAATGGCAACCCGGCTATGTAATGCCACAGCATTATCGCGGTAAAGGTTATAAAGTTGAATACAGAGACCACAAGTTGCCTAAACCTGACCGTAAACAGCAATGGTATAAGGTTAACAATGAATACATTCTGGTCGATTCAGACAATAACAGTATCATTCGAATTCTTGGACATTAAGTCCTAATATCTTCATAGACCCAACTTGTTTGGGTCTTTTTTATTTTGGCTAGCTGTTCTTTGATGCGGTTCTGGGCTAAAAAATCTGTAATTCCCTCTTATCCTTCTTTTTTTCTTCATAAATTTAACAATTCGCCTAAATTGCCCTCACGGTTTATCTCTACTGATCCGCTAATTTAGTCTCATCGAAACGATAATGATGAATTCAGGTGAATGCCATGAAAAAAGTGTTAACAACAATCGCTTTATCCTTGAGTGCTTTAGTTGCAACTTCTGCAATGGCGGCACCGCAACATGATCCGCGTTATGCGCCACATAAACCGGCACCGCATTGGGATCATAAAGATGCGAAAAAATGGGACGATCGCCGTGATGACCGTCGCTGGAATGATAAACGCTATAACAACCGTGTAGTAAATCCAAGCCGTGACTGGCGTGTTGGCCAAAAGTTGCCTAAACAATATGACAACCGCCGTTTTGAAGTAAGTGGTTATGAAGCGCGTCGTCTACCAAATGCAAATAGAAACCAGCAGTGGTACAAGATCAATGGTGATTACGTGCTCGTAAATGAGCGTAATGACAAGATTATTCGTATCATCAACTAAGTCTCAATTCTAAATCTTTTCTCTATTACACCTGAAGCCCACGCTTCAGGTGTTTTTTTATTGCTGTACTTCGTTCCCGGCTTTTTTTAGAATCAAATTCAATTAAGTATTATTTTTTAATATAGGTCAGCGCATGAATTCAGCAGAACCTTCTCAAAGCACAACTTTGCAATATGTGCATTGGTTTCGACATTCTGCGCCCTATATCAATGCGCACCGCAACAAGACCTTTGTGATCATGTTTGATGGCGAGGCGGTGCTGCATGACAACTTCCAGCATATTATTCATGATATTGCCCTGCTACATTCCCTCGGAATCCATCTGATTCTGGTGCATGGTGCGCGTCCACAGATCAACCAGAATCTGGCAGCGAGCCAGATGAGCACGCCGTTTCATCGCCAGCGCCGAATCACCACCCGTGAATCGCTAAGCTGTGTCATGAATGCAGTGGGTTCAATCCGCCTGCAGATTGAAGCCCTGCTCTCGATGGGACTAGCCAACTCACCCATGTATGGTGCCCGCATTGATGTGGTATCCGGTAATTTTGTGACTGCCAAGCCTTATGGAATTCGTGACGGTATTGATTTCCAGTTAACCGGTGAGGTCCGTACGGTAGATACCGATGCGATTCAGCGTCATCTCGACAGCCATAACATTGTAGTGCTTGGACCAACCGGCTATTCCACCACTGGCGAAGTGTTTAACCTGCTGGCTGAGGAAGTGGCAACTAAAACTGCGATTCGCATTAAGGCAGATAAGCTGATTTTTCTGGGTAAACAGCATGGCCTGCTGAATACGGATGGACAATTGCAGCGTGAAGTGCAGCCAAGTCAGCTGGATGCTTATATGATGCAGGATGCTCAAGACGTGCCATCCGAACTTACTTTGCAACTTCGTGCCGCACAGGAAGCCTCGATGAATGGCGTCAATCGCGTACATCTGATTTCCTATGCTCATGATGGCGCGCTGCTGGAGGAACTATTTACCCGAGATGGTTCCGGCACCCTGATTACCGATGCACATTATGAAGATGTACGCATGGCCACCATTCAGGATGTTGGCGGTCTGATTAACCTGCTACGTCCTTTGGAAGAAGAAGGCATTCTGGTGTATCGCTCACGCGAACGTCTGGAAAATGAAGTTGAGCAATTTGCGGTTATTGAACGTGATGGCATGATTCTGGCCTGTGCCGCATTATACCCGATTCCAACCACAGGGAATGAGCTGCGTTCTGCTGAAATTGCCTGTGTTGCTGTGGATCCGAGTTACCGCAAGTCCAACCGCGGCAGCCAGATTCTGAATTATCTGGAAGATAAAGCCCGAAGCATGGGTATTCAACAGCTATTTATTCTCACTACTCGCACCGCACACTGGTTCCTGGAACAAGGCTTTGAACAGTCTTCTGTCGATGATCTGCCCGATGCCCGTCAGGCGCTGTATAACTATCAGCGTAATTCTCTGGTGTGTAAGAAGTCACTTTAATGTGACTTTTTATTTGCTCATATATCTTATTTTTTGCTAAAGATATTTAGATTTCTTAAGTAGTTACCTGAATAATCTTTGCATGGATTTTCATATCGATATCTTTATATTTCATTAATGAAATTAAATATATATTTCAATAATTTAAATAATATAAAAATTAAATTCTATAAAAATTATAAATCACTTTTCTGCATAAGTTTTGCGCTTTTTTATTTATCTTTTTTTCTCATTAGAAATTCCCGAATTGTTATTTTTTTGAAAAATAAAAAACGATTAGCGTATGCCTAACTTATCTATTCCATCTAATTGACTTTTTGTCAGGAGTTTATATTCATGCGCCAGTCTACGATTAAGTTCATTGCAAAAACAGCAGCTCTCAGTACTGCTATTGCTGGCGTGATGTTGCTCTCTGGCTGCTCCAAAAAAGAAGAAAATGTAACGCTGAATATCGGCTTCCAAAAATATGGCGTACTTCCAATCTTGAAAGAACGCGGCACCTTGGAAACCTCATTAAAACAACAAGGCGTAAATGTGAAATGGGTAGAATTCCCGGCGGGCCCACAGTTACTTGAAGGTTTAAATGTGGGCAGCGTGTCTTTTGGTGAGGCGGGTGAAGCACCACCCATCTTTGCACAAGCAGCGAACTCAAAGCTGGTGTACGTAGCCAACCAGCCTGAAGCACCAAAAGCTGAAGCTTTAATCGTACAAAAAGACTCAAACATTCAGTCTGTACAGGACCTGAAAGGCAAACGTGTTGCACTAAACAAAGGTTCAAACGTTCATTATTTACTATTAAAAATCCTTGAAGCCAATAATCTGAAACTCAGTGATATCGAAGTGGTTTACCTGCCACCTTCTGATGCACGTGCAGCTTTTGAGCGTGGTGCGGTTGATGCCTGGGTGATCTGGGATCCGTTCTTCGCCGCAGCAGAACATCAGATTGGTGCACGTGTAATTGCAACTGGTGAGAATATCGTGAGCAACCATCAATTCTATCTGGCTGATCGTAAGTTTGCTGAAGCCAACCCACAGATTATTGAAGCGGTGGTGAATGAGTTGAACCTGACGACAGAGTGGGTGTATAGCCATCAGGATGAGGCAGCGAAACTTCTAGAAAAACCGACAGGCCTGGCATTTGATGTATTGAAAACCTCAATTTCACGTATGAGCTTTGGGGTAAAACCACTGACTCCAGAAGTGGCGCAAAAACAACAACAGGTCGCGGATGCCTTCTATGGCCAGCAACTGATTCCAGCAAAACTCAATATTCAATCAGCAATTTTAACCAAGTAAATCATAGGAAAATATCAGGGGATTTAATAATGACTCAACATCAGCGACACAACAAAGCAATTACATGGTTCAAGACCTCCAGTCATGGCATGAATGCCGTATTAGTTGCTTGTTCGATGTTGGGTTCAAGTGCCGCCTGGGCAGTGGATCCATCCGTGAAGCAGCTTCGTGTAGGCTATCAAAAAGCTTCAGTAAATCTGGTCATTGCAAAACAGCAAAAGCTGTTTGAACAGGAATTTCCAAATGCAAAAATTACCTGGAATGAATTTCCAGGCGGGCCGCAAATTTTAGAAGCATTAGCTGTAGGTTCTATTGATATCGGTGCAACTGGAGATACTCCTCCTGTCTACGCGCAAGCTGGCAATAAGCCATTACACTATTTTGCGTATGAAACTGCAAAACCGCTAGCATCTGCCATTCTGGTACAACACAATTCCAAAATTACCAAACTGAGCCAGTTAAAAGGTAAGCGTGTCGGCGTTCACCGTGGTTCCAGCTCACATTATTTACTGGTCCAGGCAATACGTAAAGCCGGTTTGCAATGGACTGATATCCAGCCCATCTGGTTAAGCCCTGCGGATGCACGTGCAGCTTTCCAGAAAGGTGCAATTGATGCCTGGGCGATTTGGGACCCGTACTATGCCGCAGCACAAATAGAAGATAAAGCAAGAGTCTTATCTTCAGGGAAAGGCTTAAGTCCCAATTACACCTTCTATCTGGCTTCAGAAAATTTAATCAAAAATCAACCGCAAGCATTAAAAGGCATTATCAAGCAGGTCAATGTTGCAGATAAATGGGTACAAAGTCATAGAACTGAATCTGCAAAAATCTTTGCACAAAGTACCGGGCTAAAGCCAGTGGTTAGCCAGACCTTTATCCAGCGTCGTCCTAATCCATCTACTGCTGCACCACTGACCAAAAAAGTGATTGCCGAACAGCAAGAACTGGCGAACCGTTTTAGCGAACTCAAGATCATTCCGAAATCTATCAATATTCAGCAAGCCGTTTGGGCAGGCAAATAATCCAAGGATCAAAGACATGAAAATTTTCTGGTTTATCCCGACACATGGTGACAGCCGCTACCTAGGCACCAGCAAAGGTGCACGCCAGGTCGATCATGCCTACATGAAGCAGATTGCGGTTGCGGTCGATAACCTGGGCTATGAAGGTGTGCTAATTCCAACAGGTCGTTCATGTGAAGATCCATGGTTAACCGCAGCCAGCCTGATTGACGCGACTAAAAAATTGAAATTCCTTGTGGCATTACGCCCGGGTGTAACAACGCCTGCATTGGCAGCACGTATGGCAGCCACCTTTGACCGCTTGTCGGGTGGTCGTGTCTTGCTAAATCTGGTCACGGGTGGTGATGAGCAGGAACTAAAAGGCGACGGCGTGTATGAAGATCACTCGACACGTTATAAAACTGCCAACGAATATGTACACATTTGGCGTGAAATTTTAACCCGTTCACACACAGGTGAAAGTTTTACATTCCACGGCGAACGTTTAAAAGTTGATGATGCCAAGTTACTTTATCCACCAATTCAACAGCCATATCCTCCACTATGGTTTGGTGGTTCGTCTGATGATGCGATTGAGCTTGCGACCAACCAAGTGGATACTTACCTGACTTGGGGTGAACCACCTGCAGCAGTCAAAGAAAAAATTGAAGTGGTACGCAAAAAAGCTGAAGCCAAAGGTCGTCAACTAAACTACGGTATTCGCTTGCATGTCATCGTACGTGAAACCAATGAACAAGCGTGGGCAGCAGCAGAAGAGCTGATTCAATATGTAGACGATGCCACTATTGCGGCTGCGCAAGCCAAATTTAAATCGATGGACTCTGTCGGTCAGCGTCGTATGGCTGAACTACATAACGGTGACCGTACCAAGCTTGAAGTGTCGCCAAACCTTTGGGCAGGTGTTGGGCTTGTTCGTGGTGGTGCTGGTACAGCATTGGTCGGTGATCCTGAAACAGTGGCAGCACGTATTCAGGAATATGCTGACTTAGGCATTAGCACCTTTATTTTCTCAGGCTACCCGCACCTTGAAGAATCGATTCGTTTTGCTGAATTGGTGTTCCCATTATTGCCTCTAGAAACACAACAGAAACTTGCTCAACCGAATTTAACGGGTCCTTTTGGTGAAATTGTGGCAAACAACTACACCCCTGAAGAGAACAAAAAGGCTCAGACAATTCAGGAGTCTGCTTAATGTCGAAAGTGGTTTCCGTCGAAACGCTGCAAGAAAAAAAGGTTTCACGTGGAACACAATTGGGGCAGCGTTTGCTGCCTTGGTTGGTTCCATTTGCTTTAATTACATTTTGGCAGTTAGCATCAAGCACGGGTTTGTTAGAGAGTCGAATCTTACCTGCGCCAACGGCAGTCGTTGCGGCATTCTGGGGTTTACTCATCAGTGGTGAACTGTGGACGCATGTGCAAGTCAGTGCTGGACGTGCCATCAGTGGTTTATTGATTGGTGGTGGCTTGGGTCTTATTTTGGGTTTACTCAATGGCTCATCTAAAACAGCTTCAACGTTGCTTGATACTACCTTACAAATGATTCGAAACATCCCTGCCCTGGCTTTGATTCCTTTGGTGATTTTATGGTTCGGGATTGATGAATCAGCAAAATTATTCTTGGTGGCGATTGGGGTATTTTTCCCGATCTATATCAACACCTATCATGGTATTCGCTCGGTTGATCCGCAACTCATTGAAATGGGAAAAAGCTATGGCTTAACCCGTTGGCAGCTCTATAAAGAAATTATTTTACCCGGTGCAATGCCTTCAATTTTAGTTGGGTTACGCTTTGCCCTTGGTCTTGTATGGGTATTGCTCATCGTTGCAGAAACGATTTCGGCGCAATCTGGTATCGGTTATATGACCATGAATGCACGTGAATTCCTGCAAACTGATGTCGTACTAGTCGGTATTTTACTCTATGCCCTACTCGGCAAACTGGCGGATGTTCTGGCGGTTGCTTTGGAACGTTTCCTGCTGCGCTGGCATGCTGGCTATCAAAAATAACTGAATAATATTGAGGAGCATGTGATGACTGATCTCAGCTTAGGGCGTCTCGCCAATGACCAAACTGCACCACAAGACTACGCTGCGGCAGATATCAATCCCCAAGCAGTCATCGGTGCTGAAATTATTATTGAACAGCTACATAAGTTCTATGGCTCGGTCAAGGTTCTGGAAGATCTGGACCTGCATATTCAGCCAGGCGAGTTTCTGGCGATTGTCGGTCGCAGTGGCTGTGGTAAAAGTACCTTGTTACGACTGATTGCTGATCTGGAAAAACAGAGCTACGGCGAAATCAAGTTCAAGTCTGCCCGTCATATCCGTGAAGGTATTACTTCGGACGATATCCGGGTGATGTTCCAGGATCCGCGTTTGCTGCCTTGGCGGAGTATTGAACAGAATGTGCAATTGGGCTTGCCCAAAGATCAGCATGCCAATGCATCCAGCATGCTGGAAAAAGTTGGCTTAAAGGAAAAAGCAGGATTATGGCCATCACAACTGTCGGGCGGTCAGCGTCAACGTACAGCCTTGGCACGTGCTTTATCTCATAAACCACGTATCCTGCTACTGGATGAGCCATTAGGTGCACTGGATGCCCTGACCCGTCTCGACATGCAGAACCTGATCGAGAAGTTATGGACTGAACAGGGCTTTACCGCCATCTTAGTGACGCATGATGTCAGTGAAGCCGTACAGCTGGCGGATCGTATCATCCTGCTGGATAAAGGACATATTGCCAAAGAGTTTCGTGTCAATTTGCCACGTCCACGTCAGAAAGGAATCCAGTTTGCTGAACTGGAACAGCACGTTCTGAATGCCGTACTGGCCACCTAAAAAAAACAAAACCCGGACCTAGAATCCGGGTTTTTATTTTGATGGGTGGATAGTCCTCAGAACGTCATCAAGATGAAAATTACAGTCCACCTTAAAAAATAAAATGTGATGAATTTGACATTCATTAAACTGATTGCTCAGTAACAAAAGACGTCAAAATAATTTAAACATTTTCAAAAGCTTGATTTTCATACCGGGATTCGCTAGTTTTGTAAGGATTACATAGTTGATCTACAGAATAAATCATCATTATTCAAAAAATTAGACTTCTACTTTGTGCACAAATCTGATGATTTGCCGTACAATTCAAGATTCCCTTTTTTAATTGTTTTTATATTGCTAATGGAACAAAAAAAGAGTACTCAAAAGCGCAACCAGCTGCTCAGTGCCGCTCTAGACGTTTTTTCCCTCTATGGTTTTAGTGGGGCAAGTCTGGATGAAATCGCACAAATTGCAGAAATGCATAAATCCAATATTTTCTATTACTATGAAAATAAAGAAGCTCTCTATGTAGAGGTGTTAACCACTGTACTGCAAAAATGGCTTGCACCGCTGCAAATGCTTGAAGCCGAGCTGGAACCTGAAGAAGCGATTACCAATTATCTGATGCAGAAAATTGAAGTATCACGCACACAACCGAAAGCATCTCGTCTGTTCGCATTAGAAGTGATTCAAGGTGCACCACATATTCTGGAGATCCTGAAAGGTCCACTGAAAAAACTGGTGAAACGTAAAGCTAAAGTGATCAGTAACTGGCAGGAACAAGGCAAGATTTCTAAAGATATCGACCCTGAACTGCTGATTCTGAATATCTGGGCGGTAACACAGAACTATGCCGACTTTGCGACACAAATGGAAATGGTGACCGGCAAAACTCTGCGTAACCGCAATATGCAGCAACGTGTGATCCAGCACACTGTACATATGATGCTTTACGGTGTACTACCACGCCCTGAACAAAACACATAAGTTTTGCCTGATATACGATCATAGTGATTATGGTCGCCGAACCGGTCTTTGACCTTATTATTATTTTAACATCTGATATAAAAATAACAGTTTTTGAGCGCCTAACAATAAGTTTTCCTCCCAGTCGAGATGAGCTGTGTCATTGGCACCATCGGTAATGTATTTTACAGAAATCAGGCGTACGCCGAGTTTCTTGCATACCTTGGCCAGTGCATAGCCTTCCATGTCGACCAGTTGGCAGGGCAATTTCGGTTGTCCTGTTTCGAAGCTATCCCCGGTTCCGCAAACACCTTTGGGCAAATGATCAAAGAAAGGCTCGAGCTCAATTGCCCCCGGGAAATGCTGATCCATAGGCGTTATGCCAACTTCAAAGCCTAATGGAGATACATCCATATCGCGTTGTACAAACTGACTGACTTCTACCAGTGCATGAGCGTCAAAGTGTGAACTACCTGCTGTACCGAGGTTCAATAAAGTCTTGCAACCCGTTTTCTGAATCACTTCAAAGGCTTTAAATGCTGCGTTGACCTTACCAATACCGCTGTAATGCACATCAATACCTTGTGCTTCAAATAAGCCTTTGGATTCACTGGGCAAGGCCATAATCAGTGCATGTTCGGACATCAAATTTTCACTTTTATTTACAAATAACCCGGTTATTAAAAGATAAACACGCATAGGCTGCAAATAAAAAATCGATTTCTGCTCATCAGAAAGAGGTCTGTCCCTATTTTCTAGAAAGCCTATTTAAACTGCCAGGAAAGTAGAACTTTCTCTCATTATTATGTAGGTAAAGAAGCTAGAACTATTGATTAATTTTTATTTCATTCAGCCGATTAAGCTTCTGGCTAAAGATTTTCCAGTAAAAGATATTGCATAAAAACACAACAGCAAGACGAAACGTAAAGATTATGGCAATATATAGCCTCTTCGTATTTCCAAGCACCTGATTCGCCCATGAAGCTGCTCCGTCTAAATGCCTTATCGTCTCGCACAGCGTTACCTAAAACGGTAGTTACCATTGGTAATTTCGACGGCGTGCATTTAGGACATCAGGTTATGATCAAACAGCTCAAAGCAGTTGCAGAACAGCAGCAGCTGAAAAGTGTAGTGATGATCTTTGAACCGCAGCCACTGGAATATTTCAAAGGCTATGAAGCCCCACCGCGTATTTCGTCTTTACGTGAAAAGGTGGAATACCTGACTGAATTGGGTGTGGACTATATTGCGGTAGCGAAATTTGATGAAAATTTCCGTAACCTGAATGCAGTACAGTTTGCCGATATTCTGAAAGATAAACTGAATTCCGAGCATCTGGTGCTGGGTGATGATTTTCACTTTGGTAAACACCGTCAGGGCAATAGTGAATTCCTGCGTAACTATGGTTTTCAGGTCACCAATCTGGATACCGTGCAACTCGACGGCGAACGTGTCAGTTCGACCCGTATCCGTCAGACGCTACAAGCAGGTGATCTTGCCCTGGCTGCCAAACTCCTGGGACGTCCTTATAGCATCACTGGCCGGGTGCAGTATGGTGACCAGATCGGCCGCACCATTGATTTCCCGACTATTAATGTGCGTCTGAACCGTCACAAGCCTTGTCTGCATGGCATTTATGGCGTGGAAGTGGTGTGTGAAACCGAATCTTTAAAAGATAAAGCCATAGCTGGTGATGCAAGTAAAAAAGGCATTGCTGGCTATGATCCCACCGGCCTGTTTGGTGCTGGACATGTCGGGACTCGCCCGGCCATCCAGCAGCAGCAACCAGAATGGCGATTAGAAATACATTTCCCTGATGTTTCTGCTAATCTGTATGGCCTGTTGATGCGGGTGACATTCTTAAACTATTTGCATGGCGAAAAGAATTATCCTTCGCTTGAAGCCCTAAAAGCCGGAATTGATGACGATGTCGAGAAACTACTTGAGTTTCGTCGAAATCACCCCACTTTTCCCTTTTAATCCCCCATATTTTTATTGTAAAACGTGTCTGTCAAATGACAGATTGAATTGGAAGACAACTTGCATGAGCGATAAGCAAACTCCTGAAAATGCAGTGGATTACAAAGCCACGCTAAACCTCCCAGGTACTGACTTTGCAATGAAAGCAAATCTGGCAGTACGTGAAGCGAAATGGTTAGAAGAGTGGTATGCCGACAACATTTATCAGCAGATTCGTGCGTCGCGTATTGGCAAGAAAAAATATGTGCTTCATGACGGCCCTCCATATGCCAATGGTCAAATCCATTTAGGTCACGCGGTCAACAAAGTTCTGAAAGACATCATCATCAAAAGCCGTGTCATGGATGGTTTTGATGCACCATACGTACCGGGCTGGGACTGTCACGGTCTTCCGATTGAACTGAAAGTTGAAGAAAAAGTCGGTAAAGTTGGCGTTAAAGTTGATGCTTCAACTTTCCGTAAAGCTTGCCGTGAATATGCCTACACCCAAGTTGAATTACAGAAGAAAGACTTCGTGCGTATGGGCGTGTTCGGTGACTGGGATAACCCTTACCTGACCATGAACTTCAAACAGGAAGCAGATATTGTTCGCTCATTGGGTGCAATTGCCAAAGCCGGTCACATCGAGCCAGGTCTAAAACCAGTCAACTGGTGTCTGGATTGTGGTTCATCTCTGGCTGAAGCTGAAGTTGAATATGAAGATAAAAAATCTGACGCGATTGATGTTGGCTTTACAGTTGTCGATCTTGCAGATCTTTCAGCGCGTCTTGGTGTAGAAGTTAAAGACTCAACTGATATCGTGATCTGGACCACAACACCTTGGACGCTTCCTGCCAACCAGGCGGTTGCTTTACATGCTGAAATTGAATACCAGCTGGTAAAAGCTCGCGGTGAAGAAAAAGCAGATCAAAACTTTATCTTGGCCAAAGACCTGGTGGAATCTGCAACTGAACGCTACGGTTTTACTACGGTTGAAGTCATTGCCGATTTTACAGGTAGCAAACTTGAGAATCTGGTTCTACAGCATCCTTTAATTAGCGATCGTCAAGTGCCAGTCATTTTAGGCGAGCACGTGATTGCAACCAGTGGTACCGGTGCCGTACATACTGCACCTGGCCACGGTGTAGACGACTATAAAGTTGGTTTGTTATACAACCTGAAAGTGGATAACCCAGTCGGTGGCAACGGTGTGTATTTACCGACATCACCACTGTTTGCAGGCGAGCACATTTATAAAGCCAATCCGAAAATTATTGCGGCACTCGGTGAAGCCAATAAACTATGGGCGCATAAGCCGATCAAACATAGTTACCCACATTGCTGGCGCCATAAAACTCCAATTATCTTCCGTGCGACACCACAATGGTTCATCAGCATGGATGCTAAAGGCTTACGTCAAGGCGCATTGAATGCGATTGAAAATGAGATCAGCTTCGTGCCGGACTGGGGTAAAAACCGTATCCAAGCAATGATCGAAGGTCGTCCAGACTGGTGTATCTCACGTCAACGTACTTGGGGCGTGCCAATTCCATTCTTCGTACACAAAGATACCAACGAGCTGCACCCACGTACGCCTGAACTGATCGAAGAAGTTGCCAAACTGATTGAACAGGAAGGTATTGATGGCTGGTACAACCGTGATGCGCGTGAGTTTATCGGTGATGATGCTGAACAATACAATGCAGTACGCGATACCCTAGACGTATGGTTCGACTCTGGTACAACTCACTTTGCTGTACTGCGTGAACGTGAAGAACTACAAGATCCTGCGGATCTTTACCTTGAAGGTTCAGACCAACACCGCGGCTGGTTCCAGTCTTCATTGCTGACCTCTATGGCCATCAATGAACGTGCGCCATACAAAGGCTTGTTAACGCACGGCTTCGTGGTGGACGAGAAAGGCCGTAAGATGTCGAAATCATTGGGTAACATCATTACCCCGCAAGACATCATCAAAGATATGGGTGCAGATGGTTTACGCTTCTGGATCGCATCGGCAGACTACCGTTATGAAATGACTGCGGGTAAAGAAATCTTTAGCCGTGCATCAGACGGTTACCGTCGTATTCGTAACACGCTGCGTTTCTTGCTGGCGAACCTGAATGGCTTCAAACCTTCAACAGATGCCCTTCCTGTAGATCAATTGATCGCGCTTGATCAATACATCCTGCAACGTGCGGCTGAAGTTCAGGAAACTATTCAGAAAGCATACGAAGATATGAACTTCCATATCGTCACCAATGCCTTAACCAACTTCTGTATTAACGATTTAGGTGGTTTCTACTTAGACATCATCAAAGACCGTCAGTACACCACCAAAGCGGACTCAGCAGCACGTCACTCTGCACAAACTGCGTTGTATCACCTGGTACAAGCCTTTGTACGCTGGATGGCACCAATCTTGAGCTTTACTGCACAAGAAGCTTGGCCACTGATTCCTGAGCAATCAGAGAAATACGTGTTCACCGCTGAATGGTATGACATTCCAGTTGCTGCAACTGCGAACCTGGTGACTGAAGCTGAATGGCAAACTTTAATTGCGGTGAAATCTGCAGTGAACAAGTTTATTGAAGCGGCGCGTACTGAAAAAACTGTGGGTTCTAACCTGTCTGCCAAAGTTGAACTTTGGGCGACTGCTGAGCTTAAAGCGGTACTTGATAAGTTAGATGATGAGCTTCGTTTCGTTCTGATTACTTCGCAAGTGATCGTGAATGAATTTGATGCAGCACAAGGTGAAGCTTCTGATTTAGAAGGCTTGAATGTGAAAGTATCGGCGGCTGATGGCGAAAAATGTGTACGTTGCTGGCATGTACTTCCAGATGTAAATACACATGCTGCACATCCGGGTCTATGCGGTCGTTGTATTATCAACCTTCCTACAGGTCAAGGCGAAGAGAGAAAATATGCCTAATCCACAAAATAAAAAGGGCTTATTCCAATTCTATCCCCACAATTTGTGGTGGATAGGCTTGGCAATTGTGGCAATCATTCTGGATCAATGGACCAAATGGATTGCGGTATCAAATCTGAATTATGCAGATCCAGTACCGGTACTGCCCTTTTTAAATTGGACATTACTACATAACTATGGCGCAGCTTTTAGTTTCTTGTCCGATGCCGGTGGATGGCAACGTTATTTCTTTACCTCGCTTGCAGGTTTAGTGTCTGTGATTTTTGTGTTCTGGCTGATGCGTATGCCAAAGAGCATAAAAGTGTTGCCACTGGCAATCGCCCTCATCTTAGGTGGTGCAGTGGGTAACCTGATTGACCGTGTGTCATTGGGTTATGTGGTGGACTTCATTCATATCTACTACAACAACAGTCACTTCCCTGCATTTAATATTGCAGACAGTGCCATTACTTTAGGTACTATTTTAATGCTGATTGACACCTTCTTCTTGGAAGGCAAACGCAATCAACAGCAGGCGAAACAACATGACTGATTTTATTAATCCTAACGAGGAAACTCGTATTGAAGCTGGCGCCAGAGTCGAGCTGCATTTCTCAGTCGCTATTGAAAATGGCGTTGAAATTGACAATACCCGCAGTCGTGCTGAACCAGTCAGTCTGGTGATGGGCGATGGTAGCTTGCTGCCAGGCTTTGAAAAAGCGCTGTTCGGTTTACGCGCTGGTGACCGTCGTACCGTAAGTCTTCCTCCAGAAGATGCTTTCGGTCCATGGAATCCTGAAAACGTACAAAAATTTGATACTGTGAAATTTGGCGAACGTCCAATTGAAGGTCACATGATTGAGTTTGAAGACAAAGCTAAACAAAGCCTGTATGGCGTGGTAAAAACTGTCGGTGATGACATCACTGAAGTAGATTTCAACCACCCGCTGGCTGGCAAGAATATTACTTTTGAAGTAGAAATCTTTAAAGTAACTCCAGCCGGTCAACAAGGTGTGAAATTGATGTAAGCATCATTTCACGACAAAGCGCCTTCGGGCGCTTTTTTTATGGCGCAGATATCAAGATACAAATCATGCCTATTCATCCCTGCTCATTCTGATTAATTTACATTTAGTGAAGCAATGACAGGATAATAAGATGAAGATTTACATCATTGTAGGCAGTATTCGCGAAGGACGTGTGGCGATCAAAGTAGCTGACTGGATCTTTAAACAAATTAAAACTTATCACTTCAGTACCGTGGAAGCTGAAATTGTCGATCTGAAAGAATGGGATCTACCAATATTTTCTGGGGCACATCCTCCACTTACCGGTATTTATGACCAGCCTAAACAGCAGGAATGGGCTGATTTTATTACACTGGCAGACGCCATTATTTTTATCAGCCCGGAATATAACCATGGCTATAGTCCAGCCCTGAAAAATGCCCTGGATTATCTGGGTAAGGAATGGCAAGGAAAACCGGCGGCTTATGTCGGCTATGGTGTGACCAATGGCTCGCGTTCTATCGACCAGATCCGTCAGGTCGGTACCCAGCTTGGTTTAGTAGATACCAATGCCGTGATAGAAATCCGTGATATTTTCAGTCGAGCTAAGGACTATACCTTTGAAGGGAATGAATTTGATAATAAAACCCTGCGAAATGTGGTAAATAAACTGATTCAGTATGTCAGTGCATAAGTTACCGCCGACAGCCTCGTCCGTTTTAGCTTACAAGCCAAGCAGAAATCACTGCTATTTGCCTATAAATATACACGCTATATTAAAGCCATCACCGGACAGGATGTCCAATTGCGATATAAGAATAAGAAAAAGCGCATCACAACAGGAAGTTGCCAGATCCGACAGGGAGTCAGATCTTCACAGCAAATCCAGAAGGCCTCGACAGGATGTCGGGGCCTTTTACTTTATGGGTTTTCTATAAGTTTAAGTACTCCCGCTATCCTGCTGCAAATTGCAGCACCCCTGTACGCTGTAGCGCACAAACATTGGGGAGAATTGAGACTATACCGGACCCTTACTTCCCCTTATAGTGAAGACATACAGGACAGGATGTCTTGAAGAATAAAAAACAATAAATGCAGCAGGAAGCTGATCGGTATGACAGGAGTTATACCTTGGTCAATGAATCTGGAAAAGCCCTGACAGGATGTCAGGGCTTTTCTCTTATATATCTATAAGCATATTTCATTCTTATACAAAAAAAGAGGATGCTAAAGAATCCTCTTTTTTTAAACTCAGAACTTAAAGCGCTGTGAGCTTTAATAAACGTGCCTGAGGGCCATCTTCAATCACCCAGATGCCCCCATCCTCAGCCTGTACTGCGCCACGAATCCGTGCTTTCATATCCAGCCGTTGCACTTCTTTTGCAGGTTGCTGCATCGTATCTACAATAACAATTGCCTTGGAAGAAAGACCTGTGGCTATCGCTTTATTTTGCCATTGTGGGAACATTTGTCCGGTATAGAAGTTCAGGTCAGATGGAGAGATTACGGGTGTCCAGTCCAGTGCAGGTGCTTCAAATTCAGGCCGGGTACTGTGATCTGGAATTGGTTTGCCATCATAATGATCACCATTAGACACAATCGGATAGCCATAATTCTTGCCCTTGATGACCTTATTCAGCTCATCTCCACCTTTAGGCCCCATTTCAATCACCCAGAGCTGCCCTTGTGGATCAAAAGCCAGTCCTAGAGGATTTCGGTGTCCCAAGCTCCAGATCTGCTTGGCAATTTCACCCTGATTCATAAAGGGATTATCTTGCGGTATCGAACCATCAGCATTCAGGCGAATAATCTTGCCAGTATTGGACTTCATATCTTGTGCAGGATCAAACTGTTGACGTTCACCCGAGCTGATCCAGAGCTTAGTATCTGAGCCAAAGACAATCCGGTGTCCATAATGACCCTGCCCCGAAGAAAACTTGGGAACCTGTGTCCAGATTTTTTCGATTTGGGTCAGTTTTGGTGTACTCTGCTTCAAATCCAGCTTGCCACGAACCACCACTGCACCATAGCCGCCTTGGCCCTGCTCAGCATAGCTCAGATAGATCCATGAATTATTGGCGAAATCAGGATGCAGCGCGACATCACCCAAGCCCCCCTGACCGCCATAGGCCACTTTTGGAATACCTTTAATTTCAGTCTTTTTCTTGGTCTGTGGATCAAATAAGTACAGTCTGCCTTTACGCTCGGTAATCAGTAGACGAACATCATTTAAAGGTGCTATGGCCCAAGGTTCATTGAACTGGGCAATATTATTGACCTTATAGGCTTGCTGTACTTGAGCGGAAGAGGAGGAAGCTACGGGTTGAGAAGTGGATTTTGTCTGCTCTGGACTCTTATTGAGTTCCTGCGACGTCTTGTCCTGTGCATGACAGGCAGTCAGACTATAAGGGATAAAGCCTAAACACAACATTGCTGCGAGATGAACCTGTTTCATTGTTATTCTACATACTTATTAAAACGAATAACCCACAATTTAGCATCTCAAACGCTCACTAAAAGCATAAAAAGGTTAACAATCGTAAACGGAGATGATAGCTGACTTAGATAAATGATGACTGTATTATAAAGCTGAGTATGAATCAGGCTGAGCCATATGACATAAAAAAGAAATATTCTATTACCAGTACAACATCTGACTATTAAATAGCGTTTAATCAGCAGTGAAAATGTGATTTTCTTTAAATTCTAAAGTCCACGCATAAAAAAACACCCCCTGTTGTCAGGGGGTGTTTTTGAATTAATGAGCTGGCGATGACTTACTCTCACATGGGTAACCCCACACTACCATCAGCGCTAAGAGGTTTCACTTCTGAGTTCGGGAAGGGATCAGGTGGTTCACTCTTGCTATTGTCGCCAGCACAACTGTTTATGGATACTCGCTAGGTCTTATTTAGATGCCTTGCTTTCTACCAAATGAGTTATTAACAGAGATACTTGAGTCAATCTAAGGTGTTCATTTTATCTAGCTTGATCACTAAATCAAGTTGCTTTGATTAATATGAAATCAATTGATGCTTTATATACAACTGTTTGGGTGTTGTATAGTCAAGCCTCACGAGCAATTAGTATTGGTCAGCTTCATGTATCACTACACTTCCACATCCAACCTATCAACGTCGTAGTCTTCAACGGCTCTTTAGGTGACATAAAGTCACAGGGAAATCTTATCTTGAGGTAGGCTTCCCGCTTAGATGCTTTCAGCGGTTATCCCTTCCGAACATAGCTACCCGGCGATGCGACTGGCGTCACAACCGGTACACCAGAGGTTCGTCCACTCTGGTCCTCTCGTACTAGGAGCAGATCCTCTCAAATTTCCAGCGCCCACGGTAGATAGGGACCGAACTGTCTCACGACGTTCTAAACCCAGCTCGCGTACCTCTTTAAATGGCGAACAGCCATACCCTTGGGACCTGCTTCAGCCCCAGGATGAGATGAGCCGACATCGAGGTGCCAAACACCGCCGTCGATATGAACTCTTGGGCGGTATCAGCCTGTTATCCCCAGAGTACCTTTTATCCGTTGAGCGATGGCCCTTCCATACAGAACCACCGGATCACTAAGACCTACTTTCGTACCTGCTCGACTTGTGGGTCTCGCAGTTAAGCGCGCTTTTGCCTTTATACTCTACGCGTGATTTCCGACCACGCTGAGCGCACCTTCGTACTCCTCCGTTACTCTTTAGGAGGAGACCGCCCCAGTCAAACTACCCACCAGACATGGTCCTCGCTCCAGATAATGGAGCAGAGTTAGAACCTCAATATTACCAGGGTGGTATTTCAAGGACGGCTCCATGGCAACTAGCGTCGCCACTTCAAAGCCTCCCACCTATCCTACACAAGTAAGATCAAAGTTCAATGTCAAGCTGCAGTAAAGGTTCACGGGGTCTTTCCGTCTAGCCGCGGGTACACCGCATCTTCACGGCGATTTCGATTTCACTGAGCCTCTGCTGGAGACAGCGCCCCCATCATTATGCCATTCGTGCAGGTCGGAACTTACCCGACAAGGAATTTCGCTACCTTAGGACCGTTATAGTTACGGCCGCCGTTTACTGGGGCTTCGATCAATAGCTTCGCTTGCGCTAACCACATCAATTAACCTTCCAGCACCGGGCAGGCATCACACCCTATACGTCCACTTTCGTGTTTGCAGAGTGCTATGTTTTTAATAAACAGTTGCAGGGGCCTGGTTTCTGAGGCTGTCGACAGCTCAAGGAGCAAGTCCTATCACCATCAACAGCGTACCTTCTCCCGAAGTTACGGTACCATTTTGCCTAGTTCCTTCAGCAGAGTTCTCTCAAGCGCTTTGGTCTACTCGACCTGACCACCTGTGTCGGTTTCGGGTACGATTCCTGTTTAACTGAAGCTTAGAGACTTTTCCTGGAAGTATGGTATCAGCCACTTCACTGTACAAGTACAGCTTGCTATCAGTTCTCAGCATAGAGTACCCCGGATTTGCCTAAGATACATGCCTACAACCTTCCACCTGGACAACCAACGCCAGGCTGACTTAACCTTCTCCGTCCTCTCATCGCATTAAACAGAAGTATTGGAATATTAACCAATTTCCCATCGACTACGCCTCTCGGCCTCGCCTTAGGGGTCGACTCACCCAGCCCCGATTAACGTTGGACTGGAACCCTTGGTCTTTCAGCGAGCGGGTTTTTCACCCGCTTTGTCGTTACTCACGTCAGCATTCGCACTTCTGATACCTCCAGCAGACTTCTCAATCCACCTTCATCGGCTTACAGAACGCTCCCCTACCACTTGCAATAAATTGCAAATCCGCAGCTTCGGCATATAGTTTTAGCCCCGTTACATCTTCCGCGCAGGCCGACTCGACTAGTGAGCTATTACGCTTTCTTTAAAGGGTGGCTGCTTCTAAGCCAACCTCCTAGCTGTCTATGCCTTCCCACATCGTTTCCCACTTAACTATAATTTAGGGGCCTTAGCTGGCGGTCTGGATTGTTTTCCTCTTGACTACGGACGTTAGCACCCGCAGTCTGTCTCCCGGATAGTACTCATTGGTATTCGGAGTTTGCATCGGTTTGGTAAGTCGGGATGACCCCCTAGCCGAAACAGTGCTCTACCCCCAATGGTATTCGTCCGAGGCGCTACCTAAATAGCTTTCGGGGAGAACCAGCTATCACCGAGTTTGATTAGCCTTTCACCCCTATCCACAAGTCATCCCCTGGCTTTTCAACGACAGTGGGTTCGGTCCTCCAGTCAGTGTTACCTAACCTTCAACCTGCTCATGGATAGATCACCCGGTTTCGGGTCTATACCCAGCAACTAAACGCCCTATTAAGACTCGGTTTCCCTACGGCTCCCCTATACGGTTAACCTTGCTACTGAATATAAGTCGCTGACCCATTATACAAAAGGTACGCAGTCACCGAACAAGTCGGCTCCCACTGCTTGTATGCATGCGGTTTCAGGATCTATTTCACTCCCCTCACAGGGGTTCTTTTCGCCTTTCCCTCACGGTACTGGTTCACTATCGGTCAGTCAGGAGTATTTAGCCTTGGAGGATGGTCCCCCCATATTCAGACAAGGTTTCACGTGCCTCGCCCTACTCGACATCATCATATCAGCCCTTTCGTGTACAGGACTATCACCCACTATGGTTGCACTTCCCAGAGCATTCCACTAAAACTGATATGACTTAATGGGCTGTTCCCCGTTCGCTCGCCGCTACTGAGGGAATCTCAATTGATTTCTTTTCCTAGAGGTACTGAGATGTTTCACTTCCCTCCGTTCGCCTCATTAACCTATGTATTCAGTTAATGATACCTGGCTTATACCAGGTGGGTTTCCCCATTCAGACATCTCCGGATCACAGGATATTTGCCGCCTCCCCGGAGCTTTTCGCAGGCTATCACGTCTTTCATCGCCTCTGACTGCCAAGGCATCCACCACATGCACTTAATTACTTGACTATACAACCCCAAACAGTCGTTTGTTCCTACAAGTAGAACAACCAACATAACAGTTTAGTGTCTTGTGAACTTAATCACTGTACAGCTTCAATTAGATTCATATACCAAAACGCTTGATTCAGTTTAATCGCTAGAACTCATTTCATTCAACTTTCACAATTGCTTGTTAGGTTGTTTAAAACGAGTTTGAACAAATTATTTCAACTCAAATATATTCTGTTAATGATTTCTCTAGCCTTCGTCAGGTCTAGATGCTGTGATAAATCACAGAATTTAATAAGATGCGCATATTACGCCAACTTCTTACTAAATTCTATAATCTAACAAACCGTTTGCTTATTACGTAGTCTTTCAACTGCGCGAAGCGTAGCTTCTTGCTTAAATTTCAAGGAAAAGCATGCTTTTCTTGTCTTGAAATTTGGTGGAGACTAGGAGAGTCGAACTCCTGACCTCCTGCGTGCAAAGCAGGCGCTCTACCAACTAAGCTAAGTCCCCAGCTTATCAATAAGTCAATGTTTCTGATTTCTTCACTCTGCAATTGCTTGCTTGTCGTTAGTGGTGGGTCTGACAAGACTTGAACTTGTGACCCCACGCTTATCAAGCGTGTGCTCTAACCAACTGAGCTACAGACCCTCAGATACATCGTCATGAAGAACAACTTGTTGTGGATTCTTACCAATCGTCAATCTTTCGTTAAGGAGGTGATCCAGCCGCAGGTTCCCCTACGGCTACCTTGTTACGACTTCACCCCAGTCATCGGCCACACCGTGGTAAGCGTCCTCCTTACGGTTAGACTACCTACTTCTGGTGCAACAAACTCCCATGGTGTGACGGGCGGTGTGTACAAGGCCCGGGAACGTATTCACCGCGGCATTCTGATCCGCGATTACTAGCGATTCCGACTTCACGCAGTCGAGTTGCAGACTGCGATCCGGACTACGATCGGCTTTTTGAGATTAGCATCCTCTCGCGAGGTAGCAACCCTTTGTACCGACCATTGTAGCACGTGTGTAGCCCTGGCCGTAAGGGCCATGATGACTTGACGTCGTCCCCGCCTTCCTCCAGTTTGTCACTGGCAGTATCCTTAAAGTTCCCGGCATAACCCGCTGGCAAATAAGGAAAAGGGTTGCGCTCGTTGCGGGACTTAACCCAACATCTCACGACACGAGCTGACGACAGCCATGCAGCACCTGTATCTAAGTTCCCGAAGGCACCAATCCATCTCTGGAAAGTTCTTAGTATGTCAAGGCCAGGTAAGGTTCTTCGCGTTGCATCGAATTAAACCACATGCTCCACCGCTTGTGCGGGCCCCCGTCAATTCATTTGAGTTTTAGTCTTGCGACCGTACTCCCCAGGCGGTCTACTTATCGCGTTAGCTGCGCCACTAAAGCCTCAAAGGCCCCAACGGCTAGTAGACATCGTTTACGGCATGGACTACCAGGGTATCTAATCCTGTTTGCTCCCCATGCTTTCGTACCTCAGCGTCAGTATTAGGCCAGATGGCTGCCTTCGCCATCGGTATTCCTCCAGATCTCTACGCATTTCACCGCTACACCTGGAATTCTACCATCCTCTCCCATACTCTAGCTTTCCAGTATCGAATGCAATTCCTAAGTTAAGCTCAGGGATTTCACATCCGACTTAAAAAGCCGCCTACGCACGCTTTACGCCCAGTAAATCCGATTAACGCTCGCACCCTCTGTATTACCGCGGCTGCTGGCACAGAGTTAGCCGGTGCTTATTCTGCGAGTAACGTCCAAACATCTAGAGTATTAATCTAGAGTTCCTCCTCCTCGCTTAAAGTGCTTTACAACCAAAAGGCCTTCTTCACACACGCGGCATGGCTGGATCAGGCTTCCGCCCATTGTCCAATATTCCCCACTGCTGCCTCCCGTAGGAGTCTGGGCCGTGTCTCAGTCCCAGTGTGGCGGATCATCCTCTCAGACCCGCTACAGATCGTCGCCTTGGTAGGCCTTTACCCCACCAACTAGCTAATCCGACTTAGGCTCATCTACTAGCGCAAGGCCCGAAGGTCCCCTGCTTTCTCCCGTAGGACGTATGCGGTATTAGCGTTCCTTTCGGAACGTTGTCCCCCACTAATAGGCAGATTCCTAAGCATTACTCACCCGTCCGCCGCTAAGATCCAGTAGCAAGCTACCTTCACCCCGCTCGACTTGCATGTGTTAAGCCTGCCGCCAGCGTTCAATCTGAGCCATGATCAAACTCTTCAGTTTAAAATCAATAGTACATATAGTGTACCAATCTTGGCTCATCAATTACTGACAAAAAATTTGCTCAAATAAACTTCGAGAAATTTCTACCAATTATCAATGAAAATATATTCGATTGATCAACCAGTAAAAATCCACACAAGTTGTTCTTCATAATCTCTTAATGATCTTTCTAACACCTCGTCAGTGCTAGAAGCTGGACTTGAAACACTTAACAACTCAGCAATCTGCTTCGTTCGTTTCCGTGTATCTCGTCGGTATGGGTGCATTATAGGGCAATTTCCTACACGTGCAAGTGCTTTTCACTGACACAAATCACGAGTGTACTATTTTTATGCACCAATATGAATCATTTTCACTCTATTATTCACATAAACACATGATTATAAAATAAAAATACCCATAAAATATTTCTGCATCATTTTTTACTTATTTTTGTGGGCTTGCTGTTTTAATGCTCACGCTATTAATAATAACGGGTTTTAGCGGCACATTTTGATGCATTCCATAGTTGGCAGTCGCTACACCAGCAATTTTATCAACCACATCCATACCTTTAGTGACTTTGCCAAACACCGCATAACCCGCATTCATACGAGAACGGTTCAAAAAGTTATTATCGACCAGATTCACAAAGAACTGAGAACGGGCTGAATCTGGCTGGTTCATACGTGCCATAGCCAAGGTGCCACGCGTGTTGGTTAAACCGTTATAGGATTCATTCTTAATGGACGACTTATTATTTGGCTTTTCCACCATATTCGCATCAAAGCCTCCACCCTGTACCATAAAGCCAGGAATCACCCGGTGGAAGATGGTGCCTTTATAAAAGTTATCTTTGACATAGGCTTCAAAGTTCTTGGCAGAGATCGGTGCTTTATCGTCATAAAGCTCAATTTCGATATTCCCCACAGAAGTTTTCATTTCAACTATTGAGTTGGCAGCCAGTACCGGTAAAGATAAAGCGGTTAAAGCTATTGCATATAATGGTTTTTTTAACATTTTTTAACTCATCTACTTAGAAGTAATGGTTGAGAATGAAGCTATATTAATCTTTGATACCCATTAATGCATTACCCTAACCGACCAATTACAAGAGAATAAGCATGAACGTGCACCGTTTGCAGGAGAAAAATATTCATCAGTTTCCTCCCTGGCATTTACAGGGAGAAGGTTTTATTTTGAATTATTGGATCACACCACATTTTATTCGTGAATCTCGAAACTTTGGAATTGCCCCCTCCCCACTGGGTCGTGTTGTACAAGTCATGCTGGTGCGTTATCACCATTCTCCTGTAGGTCCTTATGATGAACTGCTGATTATGGATCATCCCTTAATAAGTCGCAGACGTCTGTCTACCATTCCAAAGATTTATGTTTCTACCCAAGAATCTATTGTGCATGGTCAACATTTATGGGGTATTCCAAAGGAATATGCAGAATTTGAATGGCAGGAACAGGGACAGGAAGTGATTTGCCGTATTACACATCAGGGGCAAAGCATGACTGTCCACCTGAAAAAATCCAAATCACCACGTTCTTTCTATTTAAATAGTCACCATCTTCCGACTTCCATGTTAAAGATCCGACAAACCTGGAAATCGGTACATTATCAGTTTAGCCCGCAATTCCGTGGTTATCTTTCCAAACTTGCTCAGGCAGAGTGGCAAAACACGCAATCGATTTTCCCGGATTTTTCCCGAGCCAAATATATACAAAGCTTTTATGTACCTAAATTCAACTTGGTCTTCCCTGAAGCCAAGCTACATAAAAAGTAAAAAGGTGTTTCACGTGAAACACCTTTTCTAAGTTTTGCTCTATGCCTGGTATAAATAACTTTTAACTATGCTTATCCCAGAACTTGCGGAAGTGTTTGCTCATCTCAATGACATTCTTTTTGGCGCGTCTTGAAATAGTGGTCAGATTAATAAAGCCATGTGCCTGATCAGCATAGTCATGATAATGCACTTTCACCCCATGCTGACGCAGCTTATGGGCATAGATAGTTCCTTCATCATGCAGCACATCATGGCCTGCAGTAATCAGATAAGCTGGTGGTAAATTTTTCAGGTTGCCATAGGTCGGTGAAATCAGCGGATCATCCAATGCAACCTCATGTCGTTCCGCATAATGATAAGCCACCAATTCGATATCACCATCAGTGAGTACCAGACCATCTTTATAAGCAAAATAAGAAGGATGACGGCTTTTAAAGTCCATCGCTGGATAAATCAATAGTTGAGCCTGAGGCACATAAATCTTATCTGCACTGCGCTGAGCTACGACTGCCGCTAGATTGCCACCCGCACTGTCCCCTGCGACTGCAATACGTTTTTTTAGAATTCTGAGCTGCTTGCTGTGTTGATGTGCCCAAGCCAATGCATCCTCGCAAACTTGAACCATTTGTGAAGGATGATGCTCCGGCGCCAAAGGATAAGCCACACTTAATACCTGCGCATTCGCATGTTTGGCCAGCAAACGACAATACTCATCATGGGTGTCTAGACTACCAATCAGGAAGCCACCTCCATGATAGAACATAATTAAAGGCAACTTTTTAGCTGGAGCCGGGTGATAGTGACGTGCCTGTACGATGCCACTGTGCAAAGCTAACTGGATATCTTCAACCTGGCGAATGGCAGTCGGTTTGGATTTTAGCAACTGCATGCTCTGTTCAAAGAAAATGCGTGACTGCGCGATATCTTCGCTAACTATTCCAGCCTTGCCCTGTTTTAACTGCACGGCCATCAGACATTTTATAAAAGGATCAAGTTCAGGATAGTCATAAGGATAATCCAGACTTCTGACAATTCTTTCCTGAGCAATTTTAGGCAATCGGTCCAGCAGGCGCGCTGCTACCCCTTGACCCTTGTCCATCATGGCCTGTAGTTGCTGACTAGATATCACCATTACTTCGCATCCTTATTCGTTTAATTCTTCATATTTTCTACATGATCAGGGTGTATTTTGACCATATTCTTATATAAGTGCCTACATCGACATACAAATTTAGGTAGATCAATAAGCTAATCTGATTTTATCCCCCTGTCATTGACAATTTAAGCTGCCTAATAGGCGTAAATTGTAGGATTGACCTTAACAAGGAGTGCTCACCTATGGCTGGAAAACTGATATTCGTGTCAATTGCGACGAGCTTATTGGCTGTAGGTTGTGTCGCATTCCCTGAAGATGATTACTATGACGGACGTTATAATAAAGCGTATGACTATCGCTATGACCGCGACTACCGTTATGACAACCGCTATGACCGGCAGCGTTGGGAATATGAGCAGCAACGACGATTACAGCAGGAACGTCGCCGAACTGAACTGGAACGTCAGCGGCTAGAGCAACAGCGTCGCCAGTTGAATGATCAACGTAGAAAACAGATTGAATTGGATCGTAGACGTCAGCAGGAACGCCAGCGTATTGAACAGCAACGCAAAAAAGTCAGCAGCAACCAGGCGGCTAGAAACCGAGCCGAGGCAGAACGTAAAAAACGTGGACAGCAGGCCGATGCACGTCGCCGGACAGCTGAACAACAGCAACGTCGTAAAGCTGAACAGAACCGTAATGAACGTGATAAACGCTGGCAGGACTCACGCCGCTAGAATTGCAAGGTTGATCTAGATAATTGCAAGCTATCCTAAAACAGTTTCTGACCCAGATAAATTTTATCTATAACAAAGCCCGATCTCGGGCTTTTTTAATGTCTTTATAAATAGAAATAAATTTTAGATTGTTCTTCTAGAATAAAATTTCTGATGTATTTTTCTTTAGGCGATTTATAAAGGCTTATGTTTAAACCAACTTCTTCTTGTTTATTTGCTTCTCAACAAACTTTTAAAGAACTTCCTGTTCAAGATAAATAAATAGCAGATGGATTTGAGCACTTTACTCAGCCAACATTGCCTTGAATGCATACAGGATTTCACTTAGAGCCTTCCTGTAAGGATTTGATAACAGGAAAATGAGAATAAAATTATTAAATTTTACGCAAAAAAAAAGCTTATCTAGAGAGGATAAGCTTGAAAAACACATTTCAAAATAAGAAGAAACTACAGCGATAGAATCTGAAATGAATAATACGGAGTTGATCATTTTTTGTGAAATACTTTATTGCTTAGTGATTAATCGCTTTTATGTCTAAAAAACAGCCAGCAGGAAATTCAGGCAAAAAAATAACTGAGTCTTGGGGTACTCAGCTATAAATAGGCAAAACGAATCAGACACTGTAACCAGGCTCAGCTCCCTCCTGCTGAACCAAGTCACCGTTGATAAAGCTATCATGGTTCTTTTGATCTAATTTTTTAAAAAAGATAAATATTATTTATATCTAAAAATACGGTTCAACAGTTTTTATAAGTAAAAACATTATTTTAATAGACCTCTTGCGAAAGTTGTTATTGCAAGTTGATTCGGTTTACCAGTGCAGCAATTAAGTTCATGCGTAAACCGAATCTTTTCCGTCTATTTCGATAGCGTTCACTTAAGATTCTAAATGTTTTCAATTGACTATTAATGTGTTCGATCACAACGCGTATTTTTCCAATCATTTTATTGTACTTTTTCTCAACTTCAAATAAAGGAAAATTCTTCTTTTTCTTAATGGGCATCAATAATTTAAAGCCATCTTGCTCTAATCCGTAGTACCCTAAATCAGTCATAACATATTCACAATGTTTGAATTTCTTAACCGTTTTCCTTGCCAATTTAATGTCATGCTGACTGCCATACGATATATCTAATCCTATGATTTGTTTACTCTTAGGATGGTAGATCACTTGGGCTTTAAGCGTATGTTTCTTCTTTTTACCACTATAGAACTTACTCTGATTTTTTTTTCGGGCGTTCTATTGAACATTCTGTCGCATCAATAATGACCCAGTTAAAGCGTTCGTCTGTTGTGGTAAGGCTTCGTTTTGGCAGAGTAAAACGTCTTGATCTCATTAAGGCATCTTCAACCTTTTTAATGGTTCGGTTCACATTACTTTCAGCGATATGATAGTGTGCTGCTAACTCCAATTGAGTGCTATAATTTCGTAAGTAATTGAGTGTTAATAACAATTGATCCTCTATAGCTAAAGTATGAGGACGGCCTGATTTCTTTTTGAGTGATTCTGCTTTTTCTAAAACCTCGACCATTTCGGTAAAAACTGCTCGAGGTACGCCAACCAAGCGCTTGAATTCAGAATCTGAAAAACGGTTTAAGTTCTGATATCTCATGAAATCTATATGGGGATGGTTTTTACTTTCGCAAGAGATCTAATGAATACTCTATTTTCTGAAGACTAATTTAAGTGCTTAATCCTTCATCTTTAATTTCATGATCAAGATCAAAACTGATTAAAATTCCTGAGGTTTCATCCTCAAAAACAGAAAAATTATCTATTTTTTCTCATTTAAATCCGGTTTGAGATAAGAGAAACACGGACTTTTTCAATAAATCTTAAAATTAATCACTCATTTCGCTTGAATTTTGAAGCCCAGCCCCGACTTCTTTATGTAATTAAGAACTTCCCAAACCATGGCAGTTCAGCATTAACGCAGTTAACACTGATACCGAAGGACTGTACATGTTTAAGAACCCATTTAAACGGAGTAAATCAATGGCGACTGAGCAAAACGATCAAGCTCAAGAACTTGAGCAAGAGCAAACGGAACAACAAGCAGCTCAAGCTGAACCTGAACAAGTTGAAGTTACCGTTGAGTCTTTACAGGAACAAATCGCACAGCTTGAAGGCGATTTAAAACTTGAAAAAGCACGTACTGCAAATGCCGTATACGAAGCACAAAAAAGTGTGGAACGTATTCAACGCGAATCAGAAAAGCATAAAGATACGGTTCTAGAAAAATTCTCTAAAGAGCTCTTAGAAACTGTAGACAACCTGGAGCGTGCCATTATTGCTGCGGGTGAAGAACCAAGTCCGTTACGTGAAGGTGTCGAACTGACGCTGAAATCTTTATTAACGACATTAGAAAAATTTGGTGTGGTCGTCGTAGATACCAAGAATGGTTTTAATGCTGAACTCCATCAGGCAGTCGGTATTGCACCAGATGCTAAAGCCAATGAGATCGGTACAGTCTTGCAAAAAGGTTATGCCCTGAACGGCCGTTTGTTACGTCCTGCAATGGTCATGGTTGGCGCTTAAGCTAAATAAATTCGGGAGTTTGTGAAATTTTTTCTAAAAATTTACTTGAAAAAAACTGAACGGCTCTCATATCGGATAACAAGTAAATCCCTTTTTATTTCCCCTTTGATAAAGGGAAAAATCTGGGAATAAAAGAATTTTTGAGGAAACATCCAAATGGCTAAAATCATTGGTATTGACTTAGGTACTACAAACTCATGTGTTGCAGTACTTGAAGGCGACAAAGTTAAAGTTATCGAAAACGCTGAAGGCGCACGTACAACTCCATCTATTATTGCGTACAAAGATGGCGAGATCCTTGTTGGTCAATCAGCTAAACGCCAAGCGGTAACCAACCCTAAAAACACATTATTCGCGATCAAGCGTTTGATCGGTCGTAAGTACCAAGACCAAGCAGTTCAAAAAGATATCGGTCTTGTACCATACAAAATCATCAAAGCTGACAATGGCGACGCTTGGGTAGATGTAAACGACAAGAAACTTGCTCCACAGCAAATCTCTGCTGAAATCTTGAAAAAGATGAAAAAAACAGCTGAAGATTATCTTGGCGAAACAGTGACTGAAGCGGTAATTACTGTTCCTGCTTACTTCAACGATGCACAGCGTCAAGCGACTAAAGATGCAGGTAAAATTGCAGGTTTAGAAGTTAAACGTATCATCAACGAACCAACTGCTGCTGCACTTGCGTTCGGTATGGACAAGAAAGAAGGCGACCGTAAAGTTGCTGTATACGACTTGGGTGGTGGTACTTTCGACGTATCAATCATCGAAATCGCTGACCTTGATGGCGACCAGCAAATTGAAGTGTTATCTACAAACGGTGACACATTCTTAGGTGGTGAAGACTTTGATAACGCCTTAATTGAATTCCTGGTTGAAGAGTTCAAGAAAGAGCAAAACGTTAACTTGAAACAAGATCCGCTTGCGCTGCAACGTTTAAAAGAAGCTGCTGAAAAAGCGAAGATTGAACTTTCTTCTTCTAATGCAACTGAAATCAACCTTCCATACATCACAGCTGATGCGACTGGTCCTAAACACTTAGTGATCAACGTAACACGTGCAAAACTTGAAGGTTTAGTTGCTGACCTGGTTGCCCGTACGATTGAGCCTTGCCGTATTGCGCTTAAAGATGCTGGTCTTTCGACTTCTGACATCTCTGACGTAATCCTGGTGGGTGGTCAGTCTCGTATGCCACTGGTACAACAGAAAGTACAAGAGTTCTTCGGTCGTGAGCCACGTAAAGACGTGAACCCTGACGAAGCGGTAGCAATGGGTGCTGCGATTCAAGGGGCAGTATTGTCTGGTGACAAAACTGACGTACTTCTTCTTGACGTAACGCCTTTAACGCTTGGTATTGAAACCATGGGCGGCGTGTTGACTCCAATCATCGAGAAAAACACCACGATTCCTGCGAAAAAATCGCAAGTGTTCTCTACAGCTGCTGATAACCAGCCTGCAGTAGACATTTCGGTTTACCAAGGTGAACGTAAAATGGCTCAACAAAACAAATTGTTGGGTAACTTCCAGTTAGGTGACATCCCACCTGCTCCACGTGGTGTGCCACAAATCGAAGTATCGTTCGACATTAACGCCGATGGTATCTTGAAAGTATCTGCGAAAGACAAGAGCACTGGTAAAGAGCAATCGATCCAGATCAAAGCAAACTCAGGTTTGTCTGATGCTGAAATCGAAGCAATGATCAAAGATGCTGAAGCGAATGCTGAAGAAGACCGTAAATTCGAAGAGCTTGCAAAAGCGCGTAACGAAGCGGATGCGCTTGTATCTTCTGCTCAAAAAGCAGTGAAAGATCTTGGCGAACAAGTGACTGCTGACGAAAAAACTGCAATCGAAACTGCGGTTTCTGAGTTAGAAGCGTCTACCAAAGAAAATGATGTTGAGGCGATCAAAGCGAAAACTGAAGCGCTGCAAAACATTATCATGCCGATCACGCAACGTGCGTATGAAGCAGCTCAAGGCCAAGGCGGTGCGCAAGGTTTTGATCCAAACGCATTCCAGGGCGGTGAAGGTCAACAACAAAAAGCGGACGACGGCGTTGTAGATGCTGAGTTCACTGAAGTGAAAGATGACAAAAAATAATTTGTCAGCTTAAGCTCAAAAAGACCGCGCGAAAGCGCGGTTTTTTTTATCTTCATTCCGCTAGGAATTGCTTAATTTTTCCGCTACATTGAGCAAAAATAAAGATTTTAAAATACTATGCGTATTCTTTATCTGCTCATGGCTGTGGTACTGCTACTTGCAGGTTTTCTGCATCTACAGACCCAGTCTCATCCGCAGCTAAAATTTAATTCTCTATCTGACCGTCTTACCCACCCTTTTGATACACGCCTACGCTTTAAAGTAGAGCAGGTCGATCCAGGCTTTGGTCTGACCCGAGAAGAAGTGATTCAACTGGCACAAGAAGCGGTTGAGATCTGGCATCGTGGAACTGGCCGTAATGACCTGATGGTTTATGATGACAATGCTCAGCTGAGTATCAAGCTAATTTATGATCACCGTCAGCAGGAATATGACGCATTAAAGCAAACCACACAGAAATTGCTTCGCGATGAAGCCCAATATCAACGTCAGGCAGAAAACCTGACAGCTTCACAAGATCATCTGGATCAGCAACAACGTCACCTGTTAGAGCAGCGTAATCTGCTACAAATCCAGTTCCAGCAACTGCTACAACGGCGCAATCAGCCGGGACTCTCTGCCTATCAGCGTGAGCAGCTGCAACAGGAATTTAATGAACTACAACTCAAGTCAGAACGTTTCCAGCGTGAAGCAGAATATCTGCAACAACAGCAACTGGCTTTTAACACCCAGGTTTCCGCCTATCAAAGCAGTGTCCAGTCTCACCAGAACAATATCACTCTAGCACAGCAACGCTTTCCGCCACGTCAGTTCCATAAAGGGGTTTTTAAGGGTGATGAAATTCATGTCTATCAGTTTGATGCGCAAGACGATCTGCGCTTGACGCTGGCACATGAACTGGGGCATGCCCTGGGATTACTGCATCATGAGGATCCGGAAGCATTGATGTATCCAATACTGGGTGAACAGAAGCTGGAAAATTTTGAATTACGCCCGGCAGACAAGACTCTGCTCTATACACGCAAGTCTTAAGCAGTTTAATTCCTTATAAATTTTACGTCTTTATTATCTGTTTGAACGACTATACCCGGTAATTTCATGTTATTGTGAGGATCTATCATTCACCTAAGCCCTCTGTGGAGATCGGCATGAGTTATTACCATATCCTGATTGAAGCCAATGATCATATCAGTACAATTGATGAAACTCGTGATATCGAAATCTTTGATATTGTAGAACTTCAGCCTTATTTACATTCTGTCCTTTTGCCTTATTTTAATGAGCAGCTGATTGAACTTGAGGATGAAAATATTGCCTATAAGGACATTCTGCATTTAGAAGTGAAGCAGACTTTGTTGCCGATCAATGACCTGATTGAAGAAGAACAAAAGCTGTTACCAAGTGATACCGATATCACCATCACAGCTTATGAGATTTTTAATAATCGTGAGCTTAGTCAGGATGTAACGACTGTAATCTTTGACCTGCTTGAAGCGGCAAAACTCGAAGCTTAAATATAAAAATAGCGCATAAAAAAGTCCTCATTTTGAGGACTTTTTGATTTCTATGGTCTAAATCTCGAAGTATGTTTAGATAGAGAAAGATGAACCACAGCCACAGGTTGTAGTGGCGTTCGGGTTTTGTACCACAAAGCGTGAACCTTCCAGACCTTCCAGATAGTCAACCACTGAACCTACCAGGTACTGATAGCTGAGTGAGTCGACCAGCATTTTCACATCGCCATTGATAAATTCTGCATCATCTTCATTTTGGCTTTCAGCAAAGTTAAAGCCATAAGAGAAACCTGAACAGCCGCCACCCGTCACATAGACACGCAGCATGAGATCTTGGTTACCTTCACTGTCACGCAATTGGCGTACTTTATTGGCAGCATTGTCAGTCAGCACAAGTGCTTGAGCATTCATGATGGATTCCTCTGTTCGGTTCGGGCATCTTTAAAAAGAAAAGACCATATTTCAAGTATAGTATACTCAATATATGGTCAGTCTTTGTAAATTAAAGCTTAATCAGAGTAAATTTATCAGGATTGTTTATAATTTTCATCCTGTAGCGCACACTCAAAGTTTTTTGGGTCCTGCTTACAGCGGAACTGCCATAACAGTTTCATCATGCGCTTGTCATAAATCCCACGCTTGGTCAGATCAATACGCGCTTCACGCATCATTTTTTGATAACCAGGTTTGTCTGCTGCTGGAATATCCATCCAGTATTTAGATGGAATATCAGCTTTCATTTTACCCAAGATACCCAAAGCACGTGGCAATTCACCTTTCACCCATTCACGTGATTTCTGACCAAAACCTGCCGGGAATCTATCTGGACGGATGATGATATTACCCGTGACTTGAAGAATTGGATAATTCACAATTGCACCTTTGCTGCCTAGACCTTTATGCAGCTCTAAGGGTTTAAATACCGCAGCAGGTGCGCCAATGATATCCACCTGACCATTGTTAAACTTGGCACCAAAATTGGTGACATCGGCACTTACCGCTTGTGCACCGACCTGCTGCACCATGATTTTTTGCGCTTCGTCATAATCAAGTACCGCAATTTTTTTACCTGCTGCTTTAGCTACGGTATTAATACTGCGGTCATTGACCAGCAGGAAAGCATCCCCCACTGGAATCACTCCAGCGACTTCATATTTGCCTTGTACCATATGCTTGGCAAACGTCTTACTTGCCAGCCCTTGCATCACTTTAACCGCCAGATTCAGATCCGGGATCGCACCAATCGCATCCAGTGAACCGGTAAAATTATTGAACTGGCGACCGCGCATTCCCGTGACGCTAATACCATCACATTTTCCAGCTTTAAAATCTTCTGCAACCACAGCCTCATTGGTATTTACCCGTAGCTCGATATTCGCGCCCCAATTTTTTGCAGCCAGCTGATAATCTTTCATCACAGCGTACACATCGCCATTTTTACCGACCAGATCAAATACACAGACGATTTGCTTTGCCTGTACTGCACTGGAAGCTGCAACCATGCCTATACCGAGTGCGAGCGCCTTGAACCAAATTTTCATATTTTATTCCTTAAAAAATTGTTTTTGTTTTCTTAGGACTGCTGCATATCATTGTTTTTATGAGAAAGATGATAGCATGACTGATATTCATTCTAATGATTTTCAAGTCACAGACAATGGCAAAGTTGCCTGCCTTAACATAAACAAAGCCTGGAGTTTTCCAGGCTTTTTTCCTTTTAAAATCAGCTTATTCACCTGATAGTGAACATTCGAAGTTTGCCTTATCGACAGAACAGCGGGCACGTTTCAGTACGCTCATCATAGAAGCATCATAAATGCCCTGCTTGGTCATATCCATACGACCATCACGAAGCATTTTTTGATACTTGGTTTTATCTTCTGCACTCAGGTTCATTTTATATTTGGCAGGGATACCTGCTTCTAAACGGTTAATCATCGCCATGCTCTTCGGCAAGTTTTTAACAAACCAATCACGTGATTTCTGTCCAAAGCCTGCCGGGAAGCTTTCAGGACGGATTACAAAGTCTGAAGTGACATGCAGCACCGGGAAGTTAAACATCGCACCACTATTGCCTAAGCCTTTATAGATTTCTAGCGGCTTGTAAGCATAAGCAGGTGCACCCACCATATCGACCTGACCATTATTAAACTTGGCCACAAAGTTAGATACATCCGATACAACAGCCTGTGCACCTACGCGCTGCACCATGATTTTTTGTGCATCGTCATAGCCCAATACAGCAAACTTTTTACCGGCCGCTTTTTCAATCGAGTTGATGTTTTTGTCACGCACAAAGATAAAAGCCGAACCCAGTGGAGCAATCCCGGCAATTTCATATTTTTTGCCGCCTAAATTACTCACCATCTTGGCAGCATTACGTTTATCCAAAGCAAAGGTAATGGCACGCTGTGCAATAGCATTGCTTGGCACACCGCCTAACGCATCAATAGAACCTGCAAATTTATTGTATTGACGTGCACGCATCGCCGTCATAAATACGCCGTCACATTTACCCGCTTTAAAGTCATTGTCTGCAACTGCTTCATCCTGACGAGCAATCAGATTAATTTCTGCTCCCCAAGATTTTGCTGCCAGTGCCCATTCCTGAGCCATCTGGAAAGACTCCCCAGATTTACCGAGTAAGTCAAAAACACAGATATCGACTTTTTTTGCTTGTGCTGTACCTGCGAAACCAACGGCAGAAAATGCCGCCAATGCTAGAAGTGTTTTTTTCATTGTAATAATCCTTGCAAAATCTTGTTCTTCGATGGGGTTTCCATACTTGTGACAAATATTAGCAAGTTTCTTTAAAAAAAATAGAGTATTTACTCCATTACAATCAAGTGGTTTGTCCCCTATTAGCAAAATGTGTCCCGTATTCACATTTTGAATATAACAAAGTCTATATATATCAATTTTTTAGCTATTTATCTAAAAGTCAAAAGACTTACATTTTTTTAATTCAATTTACAAACAAATACATTAGAGCGCTATTCGCCACCTAATCAGCATTCAACATTGGTATGTTCTAGCGTACAACGTGCCCGTTTCAATACCCGCATCGTAATCGGGTCTTAGATCTCTTGATTGGTCAGCTCCATCCGGCCATCACCCTTGCCTGAGTTAAAGTCCTGATCGAATTTGGCTTCACTGTATTTATTCTTAGTCATTTTTATTGATACTTGTATTTCAATATCGTCTTATTTTTCATTGAAAATACTGGTTCTATTTAAATATAAATTCAAAAATATGAATCTATGTGAAGGATGAAGTGCAGGATCGTGTGAATTCTCCAGCAAGATTTTTTTATTTTGATGGGCTTTCCTTTAGAATAGCGCCATTCTTCTTGTCGAATGTCAGTACAGCTCCATGATTCAGTTAGATCAGTTAAGCATACGCCGCGGTGGACGCATCCTTTTCCAGAAAGCCTCCATGCAATTGCATCCTGGATGGAAAATTGGCCTGACCGGTGTCAATGGAGCCGGTAAGTCCACCCTATTTTCAGCACTCCTGGGCGGTATTGAATCTGACAGCGGCTCCCTGACCCGTCCTGCAGTCTGGACCGTGGCGCATATGGCCCAGGAAATCAAAGCCTTGAATATGAAGGCGATTGATTTTGTCCTGTCTGGCGATGAGGAATACTGGGATATTCAACAAAAGCTGAACCATCCTGAACAGCTGGATGATGCTGAGCTGGCACACCTATATGGCCGCTTTGATGAAATTTCCGGTTATGCTGCACCGTCTAAGGCTTCTCAGCTAATGGCAGGTTTGGGCTTTATGGATTATCAATCTGAGCTGGATGTTGCCAGTTTCTCGGGGGGATGGCGTATGCGTCTGAATCTGGCGCGTACCCTGATGAGCCGTTCTGATCTGTTATTACTGGATGAACCGACCAACCATTTGGATTTAGATGCCATTTTATGGCTAGAAGATTGGCTCAAAGCCTATGAAGGGACTTTGGTGCTGATTTCGCATGACCGCGATTTCCTGGATGCCATTACGGATCATATCCTGCATATTGAAAATCAGGAACTGATTCTATATACCGGTAACTACTCGACCTTTGAGCGTACCCGTAGCGAACGTCTGGCACAGCAGCAACAAGCTTATGAAAAGCAGCTTGAAGTACGTGCCCATTTGCAAAAATTCATCGACCGATTTAAGGCCAAAGCCACTAAGGCGAAACAGGCTCAAAGCCGGATCAAGCAGCTGGAGCGGATGCAGGAACTCTCTGTTGCGCATGTAGATACGCCATTTACTTTCAGCTTCCGTGAACCGACCAAGATGAGTTCACCATTACTACAACTGGAAAATGCCGATATTGGTTATGGCGACAAGCTGATTGTAGGTAATGTCAGCCTGCAAATTACTCCGAATAGCCGCATTGGCCTGCTGGGGATGAATGGTGCCGGTAAATCGACGCTGATTAAATCTCTCGTCGGTGACTTAGCTTTAATCAAAGGTCTTCGTAAAGACTCAGAACTGTTAAATATTGGCTACTTTGCCCAACACCAGATGGATGCACTAGATGGTAGTGCCAGCCCGATGCTACAACTGGCACGTATTGCTGATTCTAAAATCAGTGAAGCCAGCTTGCGTTCTTTCCTCGGCAGCTTTGGTTTTAGCGGCGAACGCATGGATACGCCAAGTGAAAGTTTCTCTGGCGGTGAACGTGCCCGTTTGGCACTCGCGTTAATCGTATGGCAGCGTCCAAACGTGTTGATTCTGGACGAACCGACTAACCATCTGGACCTGGATATGCGTCATGCTCTGACTATGGCGCTGCAAGACTTTGAAGGCGCTGTCGTGCTGGTTTCGCATGAACGTCAGCTGATCGCCAGTGTCTGTGATGAACTGCTGTTAGTTCATAATAGCAAATGTACTGAATTTGATGGTGATCTGGTAGCGTATGCCGAATGGTTACGTCAGGCACGTGCGGAATTATTAAAAAGTGTGCCTAAAACTGCTGAAGTGGTGAAAGTACAGCAAGCTGAAGCAAAACCTGCACCAAGTAAAGTGGATAAAGAAGCACAGCGTAAGGAGGCAGCTCGTCAACGTGAGCAGACTCGCCCGATTCGCAAGAATATTGAAAAATGTGAAAGTCAGATCGCTAAGTTGCAGCCGAAACTTGCTGTCATTGAAGACAAGCTGGCAGATACCGGTCTGTATGAGGCATCCCGTAAGGATGAACTGCTTAAACTCATGAATGAGCAGACTGAACTGAAAGCACAGCTGGAAACTGCTGAAGAACAGATGCTGGAACTGATGATGGAATTAGAAGAACTGGAACAATCTTTCCAGGACAGCTAACTCCATTAGCATTTTAACAATTGAAGGATCAGCGGCTCTTGTCACTGATCCTTTTTTTATAGCTTTATTTGGTCGATTAAAACATTTTTATCTACGCTCTAAGGTCGTTTTTATTAGTTTAGTCATTTGCGAGATTTTTGACATATTTTGTAGTGAATTACGCAAGCACTATATAAGTTTATCTTTTAAACAGTCCGGTTCCTTATTTCATACATTAATTTACAGCTCTGAGTCGGGAGATGAGGCTCTAATAAAAAGGCTTTTTAATAATCAGCAGCCTTGTTTAAGTCTGTTTTAATGTTGAACGAGAGAGGAAATCCATATGCGTGCACTGACCTATCATGGTACTCGGGATGTCAGAGTTGAATCTGTTCCAGATCCAGTGATTCAGGAAGCAGATGATGTCATTTTAAGGGTAACAGCCACTGCAATTTGTGGTTCAGACCTGCATCTTTATCGTGGAAAAATTCCGGCCATTGAACAAGGCGATATTTTTGGCCATGAATTCATGGGCATCGTGGAAGAAGTTGGCCCTGCGGTAACTGAAGTTAAAAAAGGTGACCGGGTTATTATCCCCTTTGTGATTGCCTGTGGTCACTGCTTTTTCTGCGAACATGAATTAACCGCTGCCTGTGAAAATACCAATACGGGTCGTGGTGCAATCATCAATAAAAAGCAGATTCCACCAGGTGCTGCCCTGTTTGGTTATAGTCATCTGTATGGGGGCGTACCGGGTGGACAGGCCGAATATGTACGAATTCCCAAAGGGAATGTGGGACCATTTAAGATTCCCGGCTCCTTGCCTGATGAAAAAGTATTATTCCTCACCGATATTCTACCGACGGCCTGGCAGGCAGTGACCAATGCTCAAGTTACCCGCGGCTCAACCGTGGCAATTTATGGTGCAGGCCCAGTTGGTCTATTGTCCGCAGCTTGTGCCCGTATGCTCGGTGCCGAACAGATCTTTATGGTCGATCACCATCCTTATCGCTTGCGTTTTGCTTATCAAACCTATGGGGTAATTCCGGTTAATTTTGATGAAGTTGATGCAGCTGAATTTATTATTCAAAATACAGCAGGTTATCGTGGTGTAGATGCGGTTATTGATGCTGTTGGTTTCGAAGCCAAAGGTAGTGTTCTGGAAACCGTAATGACCAACCTGAAACTAGAAGGTTCGAGTGGTTCAGCGCTAAGACAATGTATTGCAGCGGTCCGCCGTGGCGGTGTAATGAGTGTACCTGGAGTTTATGCCGGTCCAATTCACGGCTTCCTGTTTGGTGATGCCTTTGACAAAGGCTTGACCTTTAAAATGGGACAAACCCATGTGCATAAATATTTGCCACAGTTACTAGAACATATTGAAAATGGAGATCTGTCTCCAGAGGTAATTATTACCCATCGCATGAAACTGGAAGATGCTGTGGAGGGTTACCGTATTTTTGATAAAAAGGAAGAAGACTGCCGTAAAGTCATTTTAACGCCGTAAATATACTAAAAGATTAAAAGCGCCTTCCTAGGCGCTTTTTTATATTCGTAGATTCTCAATCAAAAAATTCCGTCTAGCAGAAGCGATTTAATTTCTATTCCTCTCTGACTCGCAGGAAATCGTTCTGAAAAGTTCAAATCCAAATGCTGATCTCGAAAAGAAACCTAAAGAAAAAAATTAGTAATAAAAATTTTTAATTCAATGATTTATAAAAAATGAAAGTTCACTTGATTGTTGAAATAATTATGTAGTTTAACTACATCTGAATTTTCAACGCAAAAATATGTTCCACGCCGACTATTAAATAAAACTACATCAATAATATAAGTGAATGTTTTATAAAATATTTATTTTAATTTTCTATAAAACTAGCATTCAAACTGATCTGTTCTGAAATTTGACTTAAACACAGAAAATCAGCACCAGCTGGTAATTCAAATTTAAAACATTATTTTAAATTTAAAAATATTTATCCACAAGATACCAGAGAATAAATTTAAATTTAAAAATTAAAGGTAATTTAGAAGGAGTTTTATTGTGGATAAATACTATCTTATTCACCCAAATAAATATGGATAACTTTGGAGTTATCCACACTATTGATCAAGCTTTGAGCTTATTTAGAAACAATACTATTCACACATAATTTGATTTATTCATTACTTTATTTTTGTAAGTTTCTTAACTGATTGAAAATCTAGGATTTCAGAAATCGAAGTTCAATAATTTTCCATTCCTCTTCATAGCGCCACAATTCCTGAATACGATGTTTATCTTTGGCTAAACCAGTCACTACACAGCATTCAGTCTGATCCGCATTATATTCGTATTCTTCATATTCTACTTCGGGCTTATGCGGTTTCCACACCCCATTTTTGACTGCATGTGCAATCCGGTCATAACGGACATAACTGGTTTCTACACGCTTTTTCTGCTCAAAAACCACCTTAAACTCTTCATGCTCATACTGACGCAGAACATCATAGTTACCGATATAGAATGCATTAGCCCAAATTTCACGGACTTGTTCAAGCTGGCTATCCATGGATAAACCTCTTTATTGCCATAGGCTGACCCAGATCAGACAAATACTGCAAATAAAAAATCACCAGATATGGTGTCAGAATCACTGATCAGCTGCTGAGTATGCTCACCAGTTAAAATGACATTAGCATAAATTGATCATAAAAAAAGCACCCCGAAAGGTGCTTTTTTAAGTGGATTGTGTATCAGTTATGCATCGATATCTGCGTTCAAAGCATTCTCTTCAATGAAGGCACGACGTGGTTCTACGTCATCACCCATCAAGCAAGAGAACATACGATCCGCTTCAATTGCATCCTGCACCGTCACCTGTAGCATGTTACGGTTTTCTGGATCCATGGTGGTTTCCCACAGCTGATCCGCATTCATCTCGCCCAGACCTTTATAGCGCTGGATCATCATACCGCGACGGGAGTCTTGCAGGATGTGCTGCCATACTTCATGGAAGCTATTGACCAGAATCTTGCGCTCGCCTTTTTGCAGGTAAGCACCTTCTTCAAGTAGCGTGAACCAGCTCTTCGAGTTCTTCAATAAACGTGCATATTCACTTGAACCCAGCAGACCTGAATCCAGCAGATAAGCATGTGGCAGGTTATGGATATAAATCGTGATACGTGGCAGATAAGTCACAGACTTGTTACCTTCTGCATCTTCCTTCTCGAAGGTTTCAATACCCAGTTCAGGACGCAAGCTTGGTTGCTTGTCTTCGATATGTTGACGCAACTGCATTGCCCAGTTTTCTACATAATCCAGATCAGTTGCTTGATCCAGCTTAAATGCTTCAAGTGCCAACAGACCATCTAACAATGTTGCAGGATAACGTAGCGTCAAACGATTCAAGCTTTTTTGCGAGGTTTGGTAATCCGCAATCACCTTTGCCAATGCATCCCCACGAATGGCAGGTGCATCAGCGCTGATGTGCAGTTCAAGTTCATCAATCGCATTCGAAATCAGGTAAGTTTCCAGTGCATCATTATCCTTGATGTACTGTTCCTGCTTGCCTTTTTTCAGCTTATACAGCGGTGGCTGTGCAATATAGATATGACCACGTTCTACCAGTTCCGGCATTTGACGGAAGAAGAAGGTTAACAGCAGCGTACGGATGTGTGAACCATCCACGTCAGCATCGGTCATGATAATGATTTTGTGATAACGCAACTTGTCCGGGTTGTATTCTTCACGGCCAATACCACAGCCCAGTGCAGTAATCAGCGTACCCACTTCAGCAGATGAAATCATACGGTCGAAACGCGCACGTTCCACATTCAGAATTTTACCTTTCAGTGGCAAAATTGCCTGCATCTTACGGTTACGGCCCTGTTTAGCAGAACCACCCGCAGAGTCACCTTCGACCAAGTACAGTTCAGACAATGCTGGATCTTTTTCCTGACAGTCTGCCAGTTTACCTGGAAGACCTGCAATGTCTAAAGCACTCTTACGACGTGTCATCTCACGTGCTTTACGCGCTGCATCACGGGCACGTGCTGCATCAATGATTTTACCCGCAATTGATTTCGCTGCTTGTGGGTTCTCTAATAAGTATTCAGAGAATGACTTATTCATTGCCTGTTCGACCGCAGTTTTGACTTCGCTCGACACCAGCTTTTCTTTGGTTTGTGATGAGAATTTCGGATCAGGCACTTTCACCGAGACAATCGCAGTCAAGCCTTCACGTGCATCGTCACCAGATACTGCAACTTTTTCTTTTTTCAGAATATTTTCACTGTCCATGTAGTTGTTTAAACCACGGGTCAGTGCAGCACGGAAACCGGCTAAATGGGTACCGCCATCCTTTTGCGGGATGTTGTTGGTAAAGCAGCGTACATTTTCCTGATAAGAATCATTCCATTGCAGTGCCACTTCTACCCCGATCCCGTTCTCCGCCATCGTCGTAAAATGGAAGATATCATTCAGATGGGTCTTGCCTTCATTGATATATTTTACAAATTCGGACAAGCCTCCTTCGTAATCAAATATATATTCCGCATTGATGCGTTCATCACGCAGTACGATACGTACACCGGCATTCAGGAAAGACAGTTCACGTAAACGACGCGCCAAAATATCGACATTGAAAATGGTTTGGCTAAAGGTTTCAGAACTTGGCCAGAAACGTACACGTGTACCTGTACGGTCGGTATCACCGATCACTTTTAGCGGATATTGTGAATCGCCATGACGGTATTCCTGTTGATGGATATGACCAGCACGATGAATGGTCAATTCCAGTTTTTCTGACAGTGCGTTTACAACAGAAACACCTACGCCATGCAGACCACCAGAGACCTTATAGCTGTTGTCATCAAACTTACCGCCGGCGTGTAGAATGGTCAGAATTACTTCTGCTGCAGACACCCCTTCTTCAGGGTGAATATCCGTTGGAATACCACGTCCGTTATCTGATACTGACACCGATTCATCTTCATGAATAGTCACTAAAATTTCATCACAGTGACCTGCCAGTGCCTCATCAATCGAGTTGTCAACCACCTCGAAAACCATGTGGTGTAAGCCTGTACCGTCGTCTGTATCACCAATGTACATGCCCGGACGCTTACGCACTGCGTCTAAACCACGTAATACCTTGATGCTAGAGGAATCATAAGCCTTTTCAATGGTTTGTTCTGGTTGAGAAGCAGCTTGATCTTCTGAACTCATGGTTTCTCCCTAGTGAAAAATAGGTCTATCCAAAGATGGGTAAAACTTTAAAATACTATTGCACAACAACCTGAACGATACCGTTTTCAACATTGAATAACTGATATGAGATAGACAAATCATGTAAATGCTTTTGTACTGATTCGTGGTCTAAAGTGGTAATAAAAACTTGACTACCAAGTTGGCTCAATCGCTCAATTAAACGTTGTTGTGCGGTTAAATCTAATTCTGCTGTCAGATCATCTAATAATACCACAGTTTCCTTATTACAAGAATGTAGCATTGCAATTTGAGACAGTTTTAACGCCATCAGCAGCAGCTTTTTCTGTCCACGAGACAGGATCACATCTGCATCTCCCAGAGGGGTCTTCAGGCGCAAATCTGCGCGATGTGGACCATATTCTGTATAGCGTCTCTCACAGTCCCGCTCATGATAATTGGTCAGGTCATTTAACAGCCCCGTTTCAGCATGAAAACCGGGACTATAATCCAGACTAATACTGAGATCTGGCAGCAGATGCTTAAGGTCTTCCTCAAAGAAAACTTTCCATTGCTCGACAATACCTAGCCGCTGCGAATGTAGAATCTCGCCATACTGACTCAGCATCTGGTTCCACGGTTCCAGTTCAGAAAGGCTGAGATAGCGTTTGGACTTCAGCAGACTATTTCGCTGTTTCAGAGCACGCGAGTAATATTGCCAGGCGTGATAGAATTCTGGTTCCACGTGGAACATTAACCAGTCTAATAACTGTCGCCGTGGCTTGGCACCATGATCAATAATATCGGTACTTTGTGGATCAATCAGTTGTAAGGGTAGCAACTTGGCCAGCTGCCCCTGTGTCGCCACCAGATCACCATTCACCTTGATCAGCTGCTCCCCGCTCGCCATCTTTTGCATACCGACTTTTTCGGTATCAGACTGGGCAAAGACGATCGCATCCGAAGCACTGTGCTGAATGTAGTTTTTAGGAATATGGGTACGAAAAGAACGCCCTGTAGCCAGCAGATGAATGGCTTCCAGAATAGAGGTCTTACCTGAACCATTCTGGCCATAAAAAACATTAAACGGCTGCAATCCCTGGAGAGCAACCGTCTTTAAATTTCGTACACGCTCGATATGCAAACGCGTAATGTGCATGACTAGCTTGTGCCTGAATGCCGCCGCTTAAACGCGCATCGGCATGACCACATAGGTTTGGTCTGTATGTGCAGGATCCTGAACCAGTACCGACTGGTTGGCTTCAGTCATGCTCATGGATACATCATCACCATCCAATACACCCAGAACTTCTAGCAGGTATTGCGCATTGAACGACATTTCCATGGGTGCATCTGCATACTGGATTGCCAGATCTTCAATCGCTTCATCCTGTTCCGGGTTATTGGCACGCAGTTGTAAAGAATCCGCATTAAAGTTCAGGAATACGCCGCGCAGTTTTTCATTACTTAAAATCGCGACACGTTGCAGAGATTGTTTGAATACGTCATGGGCAATGATGACATGCTTGTCACCACCACGTGGAATCACACGACGATAGTCCGGGAATTTACCGTCAATCAGTTTTGTGGTGAAACGTACTGTAGTATCACCCTGTTCTTTATCACGGCTTGGTACAGTAATGGTCACATTTAATAATTCACGACCGATCAATAAAGATAACTGGTCATCTTCAACGCTAAGCAGACGCTGTAATTCACCCACCGCCTTACGTGGCACAATGGCCTGAATTGGCTGAGTGGCAGTGGATTGGGCAGCTGTTTCACACAGCGCCAGACGATGACCATCGGTAGTCACTGCACGCAATTGGTTGGCATCAATTTCCAGTAAGGTACCAGTCAGGTAGAAACGTACATCCTGCACTGCCATTGCAAAAGCAGTCTTTTCAAACAGGCGTTTTAGTTCACGCTGGGTCACAGTGACTTGCGTGCCCTGACTGTTTTCAGTCGACAGCAATGGATAGTCTTCAGCAGGCAAGGTACCCAGTACAAAACGACTATTACCTGATTTCAGGATACAGCGCTGATCTTCAGTAATTTGCAGATCAACCAAAGCAGCGGATGGCAAAGATTTACAGATATCAATCAGTTTACGGGCAGGAACTGTGGTTTCACCCGCTTGCAGACACGCACCTTCATTCAGAGGCGTACTTGCCACCAGTTCAACTTCAAGATCTGAACCGGTCACCGTTAATGCTTGAGCTGTCACTTGAATTTTCAGGTTAGACAGAATGTTGAGGGTATGGCGACGTTCAACCGCTCCTACGACATGTGATAGAACATTCAGTAAGCTCTCTTTCGCGATTTTTAAACGCACGGTACATTCCTCTAAAACTGAAGATAAATATAGAAAAAGTTAATTTTTTAGCACTGTACTATGCGGCAAAAAAAGCCGCATAGCAAGCGCAGAATTTGAGCGATTTAGATCAACTTTGCAACAGGCGCTGCAGGTTTTTATAGTCCTCGTTGAAGATCGGATCTTCCTCACGCAGACTTAATACTTTTTCACAGGCATGCATCACGGTACTGTGGTCACGACCACCAAATGCCATGCCAATTTCCGGGAAACTATCCCCGGTCAGTTCACGTGCCAGGCCCATTGCAAGCTGACGCGGACGTGCATAAATACGGGTACGTTTCGGACCCACCAGTTCTTTCAGTGGAATGCGGAAATATTCACTCACCACACGCTGAATATTTTCCGTACTGATGGTGCGGGCACGAATCGCCAAAACATCTTTTAAGGATTCACGCACCACATCCAGATCAATTGGCGTACCTTTAAAGCGGGAAATCGCCACCACTTTATTCAGTGCACCTTCAAGCTCACGCACGTTGGCGACCACTTGCTGTGCAATAAACAGTGCACAGTTGCGTGGCAGATCGACTTCATTGCTTTCAGCTTTTTTAAGTAAAATTTCAATACGGGTTTCAATATCGGGTGGTTCAACCCCGACCGACAAGCCCCAAGAGAAACGTGAAACCAGACGTGGATCCAGTTCAGTCAATTCTTTAGGATAACGGTCCGAGGTCAGGATGATCTGTTTAGATTCATCCAGCAACGCGTTAAAGGTATAGAAGAACTCGACCAGACTGGCTTCTTTACCTGCCAATAAATGAATATCATCGACCAGCAATAAATCCAGCGAACGGCAGTTTTTCTTAAATTCTTCAACCTTGCCCTGCTGTAAAGAACTGACAAAATCCTGCACAAAACTTTCCGCAGTCATATACATCACCCGGGCATTCGGCTTGGCTTGCAATAATGCATTACCCACGGCCTGCATCAAGTGGGTTTTACCCAGACCGGTCGGACCATACAAAAATAACGGATTATGTTGAGACGCACCAAGCTGGGTCAGAACCTTACGACAGGTTTCTGCAGCCATCTGGTTCGAGCGACCTTCCACAAATAGAGAAAAAGTAAATAAGGGATTCAGCTGACGCTTGCGGCTATTTTTAACCGATTCTTCTTTTTCTTTACGAGGGCGAGGCGCAGGTACACTCACAGGCTGGGTTTCTAAAGCAGCCGTGGTGGTCGCTGGCTGTTCACTGGCAGACAAAATTGCACCAGGACGGGAATCCACCAGAATTTCGACTTTACGGATACGGCCTTCAGATAACTGTTCCGCCAGAATCGAGATCAGCTCCAGATGATGTTCTTGAATGTAGCGCGTCCAGTAAGGGTTCGGTGCATAAAGACGAAGGGTATCGTCCAGTTCCTCGGCAACCAGTGGGCGTATCCACATTGTAAAGACATTTCCAGAGAGCTCTTGTCGCAAGCGATTTAAGCAGTCTGTCCAAAGCAT